>JACDEA010000458.1 GCA_013816725.1 Actinomycetota bacterium | reverse complement strand
ATGTCGCTCACCCGCTGGGCCGCCGCCTCCACGCCGTCGATGAGGCCGTCGACCTCGATCAGCAGGACGGCGGCGGCGTCGTCGGGGAACCCCGCGTGCACGTACGCCTCGACGGCGCGGGTGATCTCGGCGTCCATCATCTCCAGCGCGGCGGGGACGATACCGGCGGCGATGATCCCGCTCACCGCGGCACCGGCGTCGTCGACCGACGTGAAGTCGGCCAGCAGTGTGCGGACCGCCGGCGCGATCGGCGTGAGACGCACCGCGATGCGCGTCGCGATGCCCATCGTCCCTTCGCTGCCGACGAACGCGCCGCGTAGGTCATAGCCAGGGGGGTCCGGGTCGAGCCCGCCGATCACCGCAACCGAGCCATCGGGGAGGACTACCTCGATGGCCAGCACGTGCGCGCTGGTGACGCCGTAGAGCAAGCAGTGCGGCCCGCCCGAGTTGGTGGCCACGTTGCCGCCGATGGAGCACGACTGCTGGCTCGACGGGTCCGGCGCGAAGTGCAGGCCCAGGTGCTCGACCGCCCGTGAGAGGTCGAGGTTCAACACGCCGGGCTCGACCCATGCGACGCGCTCCTCCACGTCGATCTCGAGAATCTGGTTCATCTTGGTGGTGACGATCACCAGCGGCTCCAACTCGGCCAGCGGCACCGCACCGCCGGCCAGGCCGGTACCCGACCCGCGCGGCACGATCGGACGGCCGTGGGCATTGGCGATCACGACGCAGGCCTGCACCTCGGCGGTCGTCAGCGGGAAACAGACCACGCCCGGACGACCCTCGAGAACCGAGGCGTCCCGGCCGTAGAGCCCGAGTTCGAGCGCGCCGACCCGAACCCGGTCCGGAGCCAGCGCCTCGGCCAGCTCGGTTACGAAAGATTCGGTCGCCACGTCATCAGTCTTGCGCTCGGAGCCTTGTAGATTTCGCAGTCGTGCCCGTCCCGCTGAGCGCCAATGGCCATCATGCCCCCGACGACGCGCACGAGTGGGTGAGCTTCGAGGATCCCGACGAGGAACGCACGTGGGTATTCGACGTGACCTTCCTCCTCAGCAACTGGGAGTGCATCTTCGGCCGGGGCTGCCAGGGCGTGCTCACTGGCCCGGCCGAGGAGATGGTGCAGGGTTGCTGTTCGTACGGCGCCCACTTCACCGACAAGAAGGACGTGCGGCGCGTCGAGGCGGCCGCGCTCACCCTCACCAAGGGCGACTGGCAGTTCCACAAGCAGGGTCGTCAGCGGGGCGTGGTCAAGACCAACAAGGACGGCGAGGTCGTCAGCCGACTGGTCGACGGCGCGTGCATCTTTCTGAACCGTCCCGGCTTTCCCGGCGGGCCGGGCTGCGCGCTCCACCGCGCTGCGCTCGACCGGGGTGAGCGGCCCCTCGACCTCAAACCCGAGGTGTGCTGGCAGCTGCCGCTACGCCGCGACGACGTCACCCGCGACGACGGCCACGTGGTCTCGACTATCGCCCAGTGGGACCGCCACCACTGGGGCGCCGGCGGCCTCGAGTTCCACTGGTGGTGCACCGAGGCGCCCGAGGCGTTTAACGGCACCAAGCCGGTGTACCGCTACATGGCCGACGAGCTGACCGAGATGGTCGGCGCCAAGGTCTATGCCGATGTCGTCGTCTACCTCGAACGGCGTACCGCGGCGGCGACGCCGCTCCCCCACCCGGTGGTGCGGGCCCGTCATGGCTGACATCGACGACGACTACGAGGCCGAGCAGACCGAGCTGTACGCACTGCTGTCGAGCCTCGACGATTCGAGCTGGTCAGCGCCGACGCCCGCCGCCGGCTGGGACGTCCGTGATCAGGTCAGCCATCTGGCCCATACCGAAGAGGTCGCCTACGACACCGCGATGGGCGGTCCGCGATCGCTGGCCAACGAGACCGGCCGGTATGCGTCGGGCGAGGAGTTCACCGAAGCGGGTTGCGACCAGGGGCGGGCGATGGCGCCGGCCGACGTGCGCGAGTGGTGGTGGCAGGCGGCCAGCCGGTTGCGCCCCGCGCTGCGAGGTTTGGCCGACGACGTGCGCGTCCCGTGGGGCCTGGGCATGAAGCGGCGATCGTTCGTCACCGCCCGGCTGATGGAGCACTGGGCGCACGGCCTCGACATCCGCGACGCGGTGGGCGTGGAGGTGGTCGACACGCCCCGGCTGCGCCACGTGGCCTGGATCGGATTCAGCGCGCTGCCTTACGCGTTCGGCGTGGCCAAGGTGGAGCCGCCGGCCGGCCGCACGCTGCGGCTCGAACTGGCGGCACCCGGCGGCGAGGCGTGGACG
>JACDEA010000046.1 GCA_013816725.1 Actinomycetota bacterium | reverse complement strand
CAGCGACCGCGCGCCGGGCTCGATCACCCCCACGATCGGCACCTCGACCTCGAACCGCAGCAGTTCGAGCGCGGCGGCCGCTGCGGTGTTGCACGCCACGACGACGAGCTTCACGTCGAACTCGTCGACCAGATGGTGGGTGATCTCCAGGGCGAACTCACGGACCTCGTCGAGCGGACGGGGGCCGTACGGGTAGCGCCCGGTGTCACCCATGTAGATGAGGTCCTCGCCGGGGAGCAGGTCGATGCAGGCGCGGGCGACGGTAAGTCCCCCGAAACCGCTGTCGAACATCCCGATCGGCCGGTCGTCCACGCGGCGGGACGCTACCTAGAAATAGATGATCTTCCGCGCACGTTCGGTGACGGCGTCGATGTCGTCGGTCCACGCCCCGGTGGAGAGGTACTTCCAGCCGCCGTCGGCGGCCACGAACACCACGACGCCCTCGTCGATGTCGGCCGCGCACCGTTGCGCGCCGACGAGGGCAGCGCCGGCCGAGATCCCGGCAAAGATGCCGACGTCGAGCAGCCGCCGGGTCCCTTCGATCGAATCGCGCGGCCCCACGATCTTCTTGCGGTCGAGCAGGTCGACGCCGCCGCCCGTTTCGAAGATCGGCGGGATGTAACCCTCGTCCAAGCTCTTGAGCCCATCGACCATCTCGCCGGCCGGAGGCTCGATGGCCCACACCTCGACGGCGGGGTTGCGCTCCTTCAGGAAGCGGCCCACGCCGAGCAGGGTGCCGCTGGTGCCCAGCCCGGCGACGAAGTGCGTCACCTCCGGACAGTCCCGCCAGATCTCGGGGCCGGTGCCCTCGTAGTGGGCGCGCGGGTTGGCTTCGTTGCCGTACTGGTACGGATACCACCAGTCCGGGTTGGCGGCCGCCAGGCGTTGCGCCACCTTCACCGCGCCGTTCGATCCCTCGCTGCCCGGGCTCGAGATGATCTCGGCGCCCCAGATCTCGAGGAGCTGGCGGCGTTCGATGGAAACGTTCTCGGGGAGGACGACCTTCAGCCGATAACCCCGGGCCCGGCACATGAGCGCGAGGCCGATGCCGGTGTTGCCCGACGACGACTCCAGCACGATGCTTCCGGGGCGCAGCAGCGCCTCCTTCTCGGCCTCCTCCACCATGGACTTGGCGATGCGGTCCTTGACCGATCCGCCGGGGTTCTGACCTTCGAGCTTCACCAGGAGCCGGACGGCGGGATTGGGGCTCAGCGCGCTGACGTCGACGAGGGGCGTGTTGCCGATGAGGTCGACGACGCTGGCGTAGGTCGTCACGACCGAGCTATCCGCCGGCGACGGCCGGCAGGATCGACACCACGTCGTCGTCGCCCACCTTGGTGTCGAGCTTGTCGAGGTAGCGCACGTCGTCGTCGTTGACGTACACGTTGACGAACTTGTGAAGAGCGCCGTCCTCGGTGGTGAGCCGGTCGGCCAAGCCGGGGAACTGCTTGACGAGATCCTCGAACACCTGGCCGATCGTGCCGCCGTTGGCCTTCACCTGGGCCTGGCCGCCGGCCAGCGGCCGCAGGATCGTGGGCAGACGGACATCGACGGGCACGCGGGCTCCTCGGGAAAGTTGACTGGAACAGTCTGGATTCTAGTTGCCCTCCAGAACCACCGGCTCCTCGCCGATGTTCCCGTCGACGATCCGGTACGACCGCACGACGGGCGCGTCGCCCTCGAGCGACACCAGCACGTAGTGCCAAGCGGGGTCGGGCGCCTGCGCGACGTCGGTGGGCGACGGGTAGGCGGGCGTGTGGGTATGCGAGTGGAAAACGGCGATGATGGTCAGGCCGCGGGATTCGGCGTCGCGGTCGGCGCGCAGCATGTCCTTGGGATCGACGGTGTAGGTGCGCGACGAGGCGTCCACGTTCGTCGCCGGGTAGCAGACCATCGCTTTCGCGCTGGTCGTGCTGACCGTGCCCGCCAGCAACCCGCAGGCCTCGTCGGGAAGGCCGTCGTAGCAGTGGCCCACCATCTGGTTGTACACGTCGGGAGCCAGCCTGAGCATCGTGAGCAGAACGTAGCGGTACCGTGAAAGGCCCATGCCGCCGAAGGGCACCAAGCCCGTCGCCCAGAACCGCAAGGCGCGCCACGACTTCACAGTCCTCGAGACCTTCGAGTGCGGCATCGCGCTCAAGGGCAGCGAGGTGAAGTCGTTGCGGGCCGGACAGGTACAGCTGCGCGACTCGTTCGCGCGCGTCGACAACGGTGAGATGTGGCTGCACGGCATGCACGTCGCCCCGTACGCCAACGCATCGGCGTGGGGGGCCGTCGATCCCGACCGGACCCGCAAGCTCCTGCTGCACCGGCGCGAGATCGACGAGCTGGCGGCGCGCACGCAGCAGGACTCCCTCACCCTGGTCCCGCTGGCGGTCTACTTCGACAACGGCCGGGCCAAGGTGGAACTGGCCCTGGCCCGCGGCCGACACACCTATGACAAGCGTCGCGCCATCGCCGAACGCGACGCGAAACGCGACGCCGACCGCGCCGTCCGCAACCGCGAGCGGGGCTAAGCGGTCGCCGATTCCGCGAACACGGTCCACCGGCGACGACGAACTTGCGTGCATGCTGGCAGCGTGGAAAACGGGTCGGCGCGGCTCCCGGCTGACCGCGACGTCAGTCTGCGCACAAACTTGTGGGTGCTCCCACTCGCGATGTCGGCCGTTGCGGTCGTCTTGGCTGGCGTCGCGATCGCTGCGGATGACCACTCTCCTCGACGTTCATCCATGCGCCAACGCCTTTTCGCCTGTCGACCGATGACGCCAAGACCGTCTTGGCGACGATTACCGGCGCTTCGATCACCGTTGTCGCGCTGGTCGTATCCGGCACGATGGTCGCGCTCTCGCTGGCCTCGGCGACCTTCGGTCCTCGAGTCGCTCGCAACTTTGTGCGTCGACCGTCTACTCATCTGATTATCGGTGCGTTTGTGGCGACCTTCGTTTACTCGCTCGTCGTGCTTACGTCCGTATTCTCGTCGGCGTCCGGAGCGTTCATCCCGCTCGTGTCGACATGGTCCGCGGTGGTTGCGGCGCTGGCGGCCGCGGGGCTGCTCGTCTGGTGGATTCACGACCTCGCGTTCTCGATCCAGATCGGCAACGTGATCCTTGGCATCACGGGCGATTTGGCGCGCGCAATCGACGACCAACAGCGCGAGCTCGCCCGTCTCGTCAGTTCCGACGGTCCGGTTCCGGCGCCGAGTAACACCGCGGCGATCGTCCTGTGTCCTACAAGTGGCTACATCCAGGTCGTCCGCCACAATGATCTTGTCCGCGCCGCGACGACGGCCGGCGCGGTGATACACCTCGAACATCGCGCCGGAGAATTCGCGCTCGCGGGCACGCCACTTGCGCGCGTCGATCCGCCCGAGGCGTTCGAAGCGGTCGGGCCGAAGATCCAGCGCGCAGTTGTTGTCGGCGCGTATCGCACCCTCGAACAGGACCTTCTGTACGCCATCGACCAACTCGTCGAGATCGCGGTCCGCGCGTTGTCGCCGGGCGTCAATGACCCCTTCACGGCGATCATGTGCATCGATTGGCTCGCGGATGGTGTCAGCCGAGTCGAGGCGAACCCAGTGCGCGGACGAGGCATCGCTGGCTCGGACGGCACCATCTGCCTCGTGATCCCGGCTGAGAAAACCGCCGGCATCATCGACGCGGCGTTCGATCAGATCCAACAAGCCGCCGTTGGACATCCCGTCGTCACCGTGCATCTCTTGACGACTATGTCGCGCCTCGCCCCCCTTGTGGGTCAGTCCAGTCGCGACGCGCTCCGCCTCCATGCCGACACCGTCGTCGAACGCGCTTTGCACGCGGCGAGCCTCGTCAAAGACATCAACGTGATCGAAGCCGCGCATCGAAGCGCGATCACTTCAATGGCTGGGGTGCAGCCCGCGTGAAGCGCCAACTTGTGGTTGTTTGCATCGCGCTCACGGCGATGTCGACCGCGTGCTCGAGCAGTCACGCCTCGAAAACAGCCCCGAAAACGGCCGTGCCCGAACTGGCGTCGGCGACCGCGGCCGTGCAGGTCATTGTGTCGGGATTGCAACTGGACCTCCAACAGCTCGGCCACGACCCCGGTGACGTCTCCGGACGATTCGACGCCAGAACCAAAATTGCACTCGAGAAGTTCCAGCGCGACGCGACCGTGCCGTCAGCAGAGAGCGGCCTGCTCGGACCAGCGACGGCGAGCGCGCTCGAAGCGCGTCTACCCGGTGCATCCGAAGTGGTTCGAGCACTGCAGTCCGCACTGACGGATGTGGGCGTCTTCAAGGGCACGATCAACGGCCGATACGGCGCCGACACGCTCAACGCTGTCAAGGCGGTGCAGCGCAAGGCTGGGCTGGTTGCCGATGGCTACATCGGACCGGAGACCGCCGCGGCGTTCTTGCGTCTGTACGCACAGAAGGTCCCCGAGCCGACGCCGTCCGGGCCGGTCACAACCGAGCCGGACGCGACGGGTGCCCTCCTCAAGCTCGGAAGCACTGGCGCCGACGTGACGCGACTCCAGCAACGATTGCGACTGCTTGGCTACCGGCCCGGTAGCAATGACGGCACGTATCAGGCCGCGACGGCCGGAGCTGTCCTCGCATTTCAGAAAAGCGAAGGGCTCGCTCGTGACGGGACCGCCGGCCCGTCTGTTCAGGCAGCGCTCGCTAGCCCCCATGGAGCCGGCCCTCGCTCGGGGTTGGCGGTACCGCGCATCGAAGTTGACATAGCGCGTCAGATCGCGTTCGTGGTCTTGGCCGACCAGTCGGTCACGATCCTCAACATTTCCAGCGGCAACGGCGAGACCTACAAGGTGCCGGGCGGCGGCACCGACGTGGCCGACACGCCGGTCGGCTCGTTCACGGTGGAGCGCAAAATCCAAGGCGACGAAAAGGCGCCTCTCGGGACCCTGCACAGCCCGTTGTACTTCTACAAGGGATGGGCGGTGCACGGCTCAGCCAGCGTGCCCGCGTATCCAGCCAGCCACGGATGCGTACGAGTCAGCAACGTCGACGCCGACTGGCTCTTTCCGCTCGTTCCGGTCCGCACCGCCGTGGTCTTGTACGACACCACCGGCCGGAGTCCCGGCCCCAAGGGTCTACCGTCCAACGCTGCCGGTGGCTTCTAACCGCGCGACCACGAGCTGGGCCTGCTGGTCTGGGGCTCGGCCTGAGTGCGTGAGTGCTCTGCGTTCATGATGCCGGGCTATCGACGTATCCGGCCTTTTGTGCGTCTCGTGGCTGCGCTCAGCATCGTTGTCGCCCTGGCCGCGCAAGTGCAGGTCGTATCGACGCTTGGCACCCTCAATTGGGCCAACTTCTTCAGCTACTTCACCGTGGAGAGCAACGTAGCCGCCGTCTTTGTTCTGCTCTGCCTGGAATTCTCAAACGACACCGTGTTGCATCGTCTTGCCACGCGCTTGCGCGGGCCGGTCACCTTGTACATGGTGATGACTGGCGTCATCTACAACGCGCTGCTCGCACCGGCATCGGCGGACGTCAGCATCACCGCCACATGGACTGATCTCATCGTCCACACCTTCGGACCGCTGCTCATGCTCGTCGACTGGCTGCTCGCTCCGCCTCCCCAACGACCCAGGGTGCGCCACATACCCGGCTGGTTGGCGTTCCCGATGGTGTACGTGGCCTACAGCCTCATCCGCGGATCGATCGCCAACTGGTACCCGTATCCGTTCTTCAATCCCAACCTCGACGGCGGCGCCGGCAAGGTTGCAATCGCGATCGCCGTTCTCATGCCCGCAGTAGCTCTGATCGCGCTCGGGTTGGTGAAGCTCGCTCGAAACCCGAAGCCATCGTGACCGAACTGCCAGGCATCTCGCGGACCACGTCGCCGCGATTCGCCGTCGGCGCAACGCGCCGGTTAAGCCAGAGTCGTTCCCGTGACGCTGAGCGCGTCGTAGGGCGCCTCAGTCCACGGGTCGGAGGTCCACATGCTGCGCTCGGCCGTCACCAGATCACCGCCGTACACGTGGATCGCGACCGTGCCCGCGTGTTGCAACGGGTTGCCCACCGCGTGGATGGTCTGCGTCCCGAGGGAAAGGACCTCGCCGTCGGTGATCGAGCGACCGCCGGATGCCTGGAGCGTGTCGCCGGCGCGTCGGAAGAACTCGTTGTCCTCGCGTCCGGAGAAGATGCCGATCACGGCCCACATGCGATGGTCGTGCGGTAGCGAGACGTAGCCCGGTGGCACCACGATCTTGAAGATGCTCAGTGCGTCCTCGCGGTGGAGCGGGAAGATGCCTGGGCGGGCGCCTGGGAGCTCGTCCAGGAACGCGGTATCGCCGACACACCTCTCAACGACTTCTGAGACCGCGGCCGTGGCGCGGTCTTCCAGGGCCGCCGCCTTACATGCCTCCACGAACTCTTCGATCGTCATGGCCCTCCTCGGATGCGCCTCGCGTCGAGCGTACCGGTGGCTCGCGTCGCGCACCCCGGCGGGACCCAACTGCCAACGATCTCGCGGGCCACGTCGCCGCGATTCGCCTGGCAGTCGCCCACGCAGTGGAGGTGAGGGGACTCGAACCCCGGCGGCGCGCTCACCGGCGACTTCGGCGTCCCGACCGTCGTCGACCTACGCACCGACGAAGAGGTCGCCAAGCTGCGCCGCCGTGCGCGCCAACTTCTCAAGAGCAAACACCTGTTCGGTAGACTCGCGAGATGCGAACGTGTGAGTCCTGTGGGCGCATCTACAAGCCGTCGAGCGGCCATCGCGAGTGCCCCGCGTGCCGCTCGAAAGCGGCGCGCAACCAATGCGCTTGCGGGCGACTGAAGAACAAGGACTCGCGGGGATGCGAAGCGTGCTGTCGACGAGATGGGCCGTTCAACGGCGCTTGGCGCGGTGGACGCACCAAGCACCACGCCGGCTATCTGATGATCCGATTACCAGACCATCCAAGGGTCCAGAACCAGGCCAACATGTACGTCTTCGAACACATCCTCGTGATGGAGGAAATGCTCGGCCGCTACTTAACGGCCGACGAAACGATTCACCATCGCAATGGCGTACGCGACGACAACCGGCCGAAGAATCTCGAGCTGTGGGTCAAGCCCCAGCCGAGTGGAGTGCGAGTCGAGGACGCCATCGCATGGGCGTGGGAGATCCTGGGTCGATACGACGGTTTGGAACAGGTCCAACAAGGCTCAGACGACGTGGCCTGAGCCCTCTTGGACCTGGCGGGGATCGAACCCGCGTCCTTTAACGTCATACCGGGTCTTCTCCGAGCGCAGCCGGTGAGTTCGTCTCGGGTCCCGCCGCCGTCACCGGCGCCAGGGCGAGACCCCAGTCAGCTGAGTTGTCCTTCTCGACCCGCTGACGCAGTCGAGGAGTAAGCCCCACTAGATGACGTTCGCTACCGACCCGCAGGGCTGGGGCCGGACGAACGGCTGCTACCTAATTAGGCAGCGAGCAATGCAACGTTGTCGTTGGCATTTGATTTTTGTGCCGGCTCTTTAACGTGGACTCCGACAACCACGGCTCGCTTCTCCCGGCACGAGTGCCAAAGTCGAAACCAAATCAGGCCCTTGTCAAGGTACAACCGCCCCGAAGGGCAGCCCCTCATTCTAGCGGTTGATGGCGGCGTGGATTGCAGCCGAAAGCACGCTGAGCGAAGCGACGTCGGGGTCGGTGCCACCGCAATTCACCAGGGTGGCGATGGCCGTGTGGCTGGGCCGGTGGAAGCCGAGAAAGGCGCGGAAGCCGTAGGTGCCGCCGTTGTGCCACACGATGGTGGATCCGTCCAACCGCTCCAGCAAGACCCAGCCGAAGCCGATCTGCATGCGTTCGCTGTCGACGATCCGGGGCCGTTGCGCGAGTTCCAGCGCGTCGTCAATAGGTGTCGACGCTGGGTCGATATTCGCCCTCGCGAAGCGCAGCAAGTCGGTAACCGTCGACCGGATCCCTCCGGCTCCGAGGATGGCGCCGACGTCCCACCAGGGCGTGAGGTCGCCGCTCTGCGCGTAAGGCGTGGCCAGGTCAGGTGTGCCGCTCGGGATCGACCCAGCGTGTGTCGACGTCATGCCGAGCGGTGCGAAGATCCGCTCCTCGACGAGCCGCTCGTATGACTCGTTCGTGGCGCGGCTGAGCGCATCACCCAGTAGCCCAAAGCCAAAGTTCGAGTACTGCGTCCTCGAGCCGATCGAGAACTCGAGTTCGGTGCTGGCCAATCCTTCGTAGAGCTTCTCGATGGTGAAGTCGGCGTACGGGTTCTGCGGGTCGCTGGGATCGAATCCAGCCGGCAAACCTGGCAACCCGGATGAATGCGTGACGAGATCGACAAGCGTGATCGGTCGGCCCGCGTTATCGGGAACGGACACGCCCTCCGGCAGGAACTTCGCTACGGGGTCGTCCAGGGCCACGACGCCATCGGTCACGAGCGACGCGAGCAGGATGCCGGTACATGGCTTGGTGATGGAACCGACGTCGAAGGTCGCTCCGGCTGCGACATCTCCTAATGCGACCACTGTTTCTTCATCACCCTGAAGCACCCCGACCGCCATCCCTCCGGCCGGCATCTGGGCGACCACGGCACCCAACACGTCGTTGATTACGTCGGTGATCGGGCCCGTTGTCGGTTCCGCATCCACCGCTTCGAGACGGGTCGGGCCGGTCGTGAGCTGGAGTCCGGTGATGCGGTGAGGCGGTTCGGGTTCGACACTGAGCTGAACGCGCGCGAGATCGTCGCCGAGGCGTACCCGCGCCGTCAGCGCAAAACCGCTCGTTGTTACTTCCTCGATGACGGAGTCGTCCACGCCTTGCCAACTCGCCAGAAACTTCCCGATGCGCTCGACGTCGACATGAGCCACGAACTCTGCCGCGAACGCGTCGGCGATCTCCGCCGAATTCACCCGCCCCGGCCCGGCGTGGGCGAGCAGCCAGCTGAGCCGCTCGCGAACCGGCTCGTCGCCCACTAGCACAACTCGATTTCCAGGACGGTGGCGATCGGGTCGAGCACGTGGGCCGGCACGTCGATCACCACCTCGCCCACCGGGTCGCGACCGAAGATCTCCTGCTCGGCGGTGGCGTTGGTGGTGAACGACAGCTCCTCGCCGGTCCCCAGCACGCGCACGCTCTTGACGTCTTTGATGCGCACGCCGCGAACCGACACCGTCTCGTACGGTCGCATCAGCAAGAAGGCGAACATGCGGCTGCCCTTCCGAGTCGACGGCCCGTAGAACTGCCACGGCGCCAAACCGGGCGACGTGTCGTAGATGGCTTCGCCGTTGCGGTGCATCCACGACGCCATGGTCGCCAGGCGATCGAGTTGCTCGGGCGGGAGCGTGCCGTCGCCGCGGGGACTCACGTTCAGGAGGAGGTTGCCGCCCTTCCCCGCCGTCTCACAGAGCGAGTGCACGAGACGGCGCGCCGACTTGTACTCGGCGTCACCGGGATGGAACCCCCACGTGCGGTTCATCGTCATGCACGTCTCCCACCGCCCTGCGGGTGACTCGGGCGGGATCGACTGTTCCGGTGTGATGTAGTCGCCTTGGCCGGCAAGCCGGTCGTTCACCAGGCACTCCGGTTGCAGCGACCGGATGAGCTCGCGCAACTCCGCGGCGCGCCACTCCTCGGCCGTGCGCTCCCATTGGCCGTCGAACCACAACACGTCGATGGGCCCGTAGTTCGTCAATAGCTCCTGCACCTGCCCGAACAAGCAGTCGACGTAGCGCGTCCACGCGTCGGCGGGCGGGCGGCGACCGAGGAACGCCCCGTAGGACGCGTCCGCGGCGGTGAACGGCGGGTAGTCCGGGTGGTGCCAATCCGACAGCGAGAGATAGAAGCCCACCCGTACACCTTCGGCCCGGGCCGCTTCCACGAACTCGGCGACGAGGTCGCCCTTGTACGCCGTGGCCTTGATCGAGAAGTCCGTGTACTTCGACGGCCACAGCGCGAACCCGTCGTGGTGCCGCGTGGTGAGCACCGCGTAGCGCATGCCCGCCTCGCGTGCGCAGGCCAGCCAACGGCGCGCCGCGCCGGGATGGGGCGAGAAGTCGAGCGCGCCCCGGTAATAGTCGTCGACCGCCACGCCCGTGCTGTAGGGCAGGACCGGTATGCCACCGACCAACGGCCACGACAGCTCTATCCCGTGCTGGCTGGCGAACCCCCAGTGCACGAACATCCCGAGCCGGGCCCCGTCGAACCATTCACCGGTCACAATGCGGCGA
>JACDEA010000457.1 GCA_013816725.1 Actinomycetota bacterium | reverse complement strand
GCCGTCACAGGGGATGCCCAGCGGGCCGCCGCCCGGACCGCGGCCGATGACGCCCACGCCCGACCCGTCGCCGTCTCCTGCCGACGTGCCGGCGCTGGCCGACGGCGAGCAGCGCTCGTCCGCCCGCCGCCTGTTCGGGCGATAAAAACTCTCCTGGTTCGTACCTCGTCGCGGTTGCGCGTAGGATGCGCGGCCGTCCTCGACTGACCCGGATGGTGCCTGCGTGCTGCTGCTTCTGACCATTGGCCTCGTGCTTGTCGGCGCGGTGTCGCTCGTCATCGGTTTCGTGTCCCAAAACACGCTCCCGATCTACATATCGATCGCCTGCAGCGTGGCCGCCGGCCTCGTTCTGCTCGTGTTCTCGCGCATGAACCGGCGCCAGGTCACGGTTCCGGCCGGTGCGGCCGCCGCCGACGCCGGCGGCCCGGCCACGTCCGAGTACGTGCTCGAGGAGGCCAGTGCCGCCGCCCGCCCGGCCGCAGCCGACGACGGGTTTCCCATTGAGGACTACGACCAGCTGCTCGTCAGCGAGATCGTCCCGCTGTTGCCCGAACTCGACCTCGAGGAGCTCGACGAGGTGCGGGCGCGCGAGGAGGGCGGTAAGGCGCGGGCCAGCATTCTCCGGCGGATCGACGGCCTGGCCGCCGAGCTGGAGGACGGCGGCGGTGCAGCCGCACCGGCCGACGAGGACGAAGAGGAAGAGGTCGAGGCCGAGGAGGACTACGAGGACGCCGACGGCGAGGACGGCGAGGACGACGAGTTCTTCCCTATCGCCGACTACGACGAGCTGCGCGTCAACCAGGTCCTGCCGTTGCTGCCCGAACTCGACGACGACGAGCTGGCGGTAGTGGCCGACCGCGAGCGTTCGGGTGCGAACCGCAACAGCATCCTGGCCCGGGTCGACGAGCTGCTCGGCGTCACCGTGACGCCCACCCGCAAGGCCGCCGCACCGAAGAAGGCCGCCAAAAAGGCTGCTCCGGCCAAAAGGGCTGCTCCTGCCAAGAAGGCTGCTCCGGCCAAGAAGACGGCCGCCAAGAAGGCCGCTCCGGCGAAGAAGGCCACCACCAAGAAGGCCGCCGCCAAGAAGGCAGGGGCGGCGAAGAGGCGCTAGCCCTCAGCTTGTATGGAACAACCGCGGCCACGTCGCCGCGATGTTCCAAAACGAGCTATAGGAGGTCCGCTCGGGTCGGGGCGCCGCGTCGGCAGGTGAACGACTTTGGGATCGGATCCACGCCAAGCCGACCAACGTGCTGAAGCCCTAAGAGCGGACGTCGGTCATCCTGCGACGTATCCAGCCGGCCGACTATGTCGCGAAGACTTCGTGAGGGTCTGGCGATGCTGACGCTGTCAGGGTTCCGAGTGCGCGGTCACCGATGGTGCGGGCGATGGACGCGCAATGACGTTCGAAACGCGGGCGCACGCGCTGCCGCGCTTGGTCGGCTCGACGCCACGCCACCGACGTGGCGTGAAAAAAAAACCAAATTTTCCTCAAATGACTTGCATCTCGAACACCTGTTCGATATGATGGTGTCGCTGTAGTTCGTCACAGCCTCGGGATTCACTTCCCCTCTCGAAGTCGACTCACGTCGAAAGGTCCGCTGATGCGGTTCGCCGAGATCGAGGAAGCCATCACCGCCTACGCCGAGCACATCGCCGCCGCGCTCACGTCGCTGTGCGCGGCGCGAGTCTCTGAGACCCAGATCCATCGCGGCACCGGCGCCACATCGGCCGCCGATCTGGTCGCCCGGGAAACCGGGACCACCATCGGCGATGCCCGCGACGCGATCGACACCGCCAAGCGTCTCGAGGACCAGCCTTCGCTGAACGACGCGGCACGCCGCGGTGAGGTCTCGCCCCAGCAGGCCTCGGCCATCTCCGACGCCGCCGCGGCTGATCCCAGCGCAGAGACCGAACTCCTGGCCAAGGTGCGCTCGGGCGCGTCGCTGAACGAGATCCGCGACGAAGCGGCCAAGATCAAGGCTGCGGCGCTGCCCGACCGCGAGGCCCGACGCACCAAGATCCACGACGAGCGCTTCCTGCGGACCTGGACCGATCCCGAAGGCGCCGCCAACCTACGCATGCGGGACAACCCCGAGGTCATCGCCCGGCTCATGGCCCGGGTCGACGAGGAGACCGACGTGATCTTCGCTGAGCACCGCCGTGGCGGGACCGGGAGCGCCGCGAGGCCTACGGCGCCGACGCGTTGGTGCGCATCGTCACCGGCTGTGCCGGGCCGGCGAAGTCCTCGGGCCAGGCCAAGGTGATCTTCCGCATCGACTGGGCCGCCTGGCTTCGGGGCTGGCC
>JACDEA010000456.1 GCA_013816725.1 Actinomycetota bacterium | reverse complement strand
GTGCCAGCTGGCCCTCGACCGCAACGCCGACGCGTTCGAGGAGATCCGCCCACCGAGTTTGGTGCGGACCGACACGTTGACGGCCAGCGGGCAACTCCCCAAGTTCGCCGACGACTCGTACCGGGTCGAGCGCGACGACCTCTGGCTGATCCCGACGGCCGAGGTGCCGCTCACCTCGCTGGCCCGGGACCAGATCCTCAGCGAGGCCGATCTTCCGGTGCGGCTGATGGCGTATACGCCGTGCTACCGGCGCGAGGCCGGCGCCGCCGGTCGCGACACACGGGGTTTGTTGCGCGTACACGAGTTCGACAAGGTCGAGATCCTCGGGTACGCCACCCCCGACCAGGCTGACAAGTTCCACATCGACCTCGTGGCCCGGGCCGAAGGCCTGCTGGCGGCGTTGGGGTTGGCGTACCGCGTCGTTGAGATCTGTGCCGGCGACCTCGGGCAGTCTCACGCCCGGGCGTTCGATCTCGAGGTCTACGCGCCCGGCTGCGACATGTGGCTCGAAGCGTCCTCGGTGTCGTGGTTCAGCGACTACCAGGCCCGCCGGGCCAACATCCGCTACCGGCCGGCCAACGGCGGCGGGACCGAGTTCGTGCACACGCTCAACGGCTCGGCGCTGGCCGTGCCGCGCGTGTGGGCGGCGGTCGTCGAAACGTTCCGCCAGCCCGACGGGTCGGTGCGGATACCCGAGGTGTTGCGGCCCTACATGCGGGGAGCGACGGAGATCACTCGGCCGTAAGGCGTTTTCGCAGCGACGCCAGCAGGCGCCGCGGTCCTGCGTTCATGGGTCCGGCCACGAAGTGGAGATACCACGACACGCCGGGGATGGCTTCGTCGGGGAGGCCGTAGTGGGCGGCGTCCTCGAGTTCGGTTACGGGTGGCAACCGCGACACGAGGATCGCTTCGATGGCGGCGACGACGTGTTCAGCCTCGGCCGCGGTCGCTTCATCGGCGTCGGGATCGGCTCGGAGTTCGGCCAGCGCCAGGTCGAGGAGCAAACGCTCGACCTCACGACAGAGGTGCGCCAGCGCATCGCGGGCCATCGGCTGGGCGCCGGGAATGACGGCCCGGTCGGCGTCGACGAGCAGCGCGTCGATCGCGATCAGGCGGGCGCGGAGGTCGTCGCCCTTGCCGTTGTCGGCCAGGGTGCGGAGGTTGCGGTAGTGGTGCTCCATACCGGTGCGCGGTGCCAGCAGGTCGTTCCAGAGGGCGCACCACGCGCTGAGAGCGTCGACGGCGGCGAAACCGAGGGTGCGGGCGATGGCGGCCCCGAAGGCGGTGGCCGCGTCGTAGCCATCGGGGTTCCAGGCCCAGGCGCCGGCGGTGATCGACGAGGGCGCGAAGACCGAGAGCGGGCGGCCGGAGTTCAAGGTGTAACCGGCCAGCGCCGCGGCCGACTCTGGCGCGCGCTGGTGGAGCGGAACGGGCACCAGCGCGGCGGCGCGGAAGTCGTTCTGCTGCTGGTTGTCCCAGAAGACGGGCGGGCGACCCAGGACGTCGGTCCACTGATCGGCCAGCTGGCCCGACCAGTCCGCCGGCGTGCCGCTCCACCAGTTGGCCAGGTACACGTTGGTTCGCGCCGGCAACGCCGCGGCCAAACGCTGGTGATAGTCACGCTGGCGAGCGACGGCGTCTTCCAGTGTGCGAGGGCCGCCCCCTCCGAGCATCGAGGCGAACTCGGCCCCGCCGAACCACGAGTAGTCGGCCTCGCCGGGGAACCAGTAGAAGCGGGGGCAGAAGTAGAACTCCGGCTCGTGGCCCAGCCGGGCCGTGAGGCGGTCGACGATGCGGTGCAGCACGGCGAACTCGTCGTCGAAGGGGTCGTGATCGGTGTCGTCGAAGAGGAAGCCGAAGGCGCGGAAGCCGCGGTCGACGGCGTCGTCGTAGTGGCGAAGGAGCGGTTCGAGCGCCCGCTCGTCGGTGAGCGAGAATTCAGTGCCGAGCGCTTGGCGTCGAAGTTCAACGACGAGTTCGATGCCGAGGTCGCGCGCCTTCGTGACGAGGTGCTCCTCGCGCCGACCGAGGCGCTCGTCGGCCGTGGCCGTCCACCAGTTGTAGAGGACGCGGTTGTACTTGCCCTCGAGAGCGACTTCGAGCGCCCACTCCATCTGGTGGGCGCGGTAGAGGCCCCAGCCGGCCAGCATTCGCAGAGGGACGGTGGGCCGGTCGTCGATCGCCCCGGTCGCCACTGCGGTTCCGTCGTCGTCGCGCCATACGAGTTGCCTCGCCGTGGTGGCGCCGCGCACGAGGCCGGTCGCGGTGGCGGCGGTGACGGTGATGCCGTCGGCGGTCGCGGTGAGCGAGTAGGAC
>JACDEA010000045.1 GCA_013816725.1 Actinomycetota bacterium | reverse complement strand
GACCTGCTGACGACCGTCGGATGGTGCCGCTTCCACCTCGACGAGCCGGCGGCGTCGCGGTCGGCGTTCCTCGACGCGGCCGACTCCTCCGAACGGGCCGGCGACACGGGGCGGATGGCCGCGGCGCTGCTGGGCATCGGGAGCGGCCGGCTTCTGGGCACGAACTGGGACGTGCCGCCGGCCCGTTTGCGAGCCTGCCTGGCCCGTGTCAGCGACACCGACTCTGCGCTCCGGGCCGATCTGCTGAGTCGCCTCGCCGACCAGATCGGCGAGGACCGGGCCGAGGCCGAACGGCTCTACCGCGAAGCCATGCGACTGGCGAGGCGGTCTGGCAACGTCGACGCCATGGTCGTCGCCGTCGGCCGTTTCCTGCTCGCCTTCCCGTTCGCCGAGCCGCTGGCCCAACGGAGCCGACTCGTCGAAGAACTGACCGATGCGGCAGCGTCGGCGGGACCCGAGGGCTTCGGCTATCACACGGCCGACGTCGACGCCGTCCACGTCAGGATCCTCGTCGAGGAGGGCCGGTTGGACGAAGCGTTGCGCGTGGTCGCCGCGTACGCCGAACTGCCCGAATTCTCTACCGGAATGATCAGCCTGCGGATCGTGGAGCCGGTGAACGCGTGCATCAGCGTGCTGCGCGGAGAACTCGATACCGGCCAGGCATTCGTGGCCCGTTGGATGGATGAGGCCCAACGACGTGGCTCGGCGTCTCTGCTCGAGCCCTTCATGAACGCGCACCTCCTCACCGTCCTGCGCGAGCAGGGTCAGTTGGACGTCGCGTTGGGGTTCGTCAAGCCGCTTCGCGCCGCGGAGGGCGCCGAGCTCGAGGCCGTCATTGCGCTCGCTCACGCCGAAATGGGTCGCCGCCCGGAGGCGATCGACGCCATCGACGCCATGCTGACGCAGGACCTCGCTCGGGCGGCGGGGTCGTGGGGCGGCACCGGCATGGCGCTTCTCTGCCTGTTGGCCGAGGCGTGCGCGCTCGTCGGACACGAACGAGGGGCCGCCGCGCTCGAACCCCTGATGGCAGCGACCGCCGATCGCAACGTCGTGGTCGGCATGCCCCCGATCAGCGCGTTCGGGTGGGGCTCGTACTTCGTCGCGCTGTGTGCGCTCACGCTCGGACGGCTCAGGGAGGCGCACGACGGCTTGACCGACGCGCTGGCCCACAACGAGGCGATGGGCGCACGGCCCGCGGTCATCCGGTGCCGCTTCCACCTGGCGCGCGTGGAACTGGCGCGGGGCGACGGCGAGGCCGCCCTCGACCATCTGCGCGTCGGCGCCCGGCTGGCCGAGCGCTTCGAGCTCGAAGGTGCCGGTCGCCTCGTCGCCCCGCTGCTCGCCCGGCTGGGCGGCGGCGGCGGCGAACCCCTTGAGGGCACCGTGACGTTCGTGTTCACCGACATCGAAGACTCCACGGCCCGCACCGCGGCGCTGGGCGATCAGGCCTGGAATGTCGCGCTGGCAGTGCACACCAGCGCTGTACGCGCGCTCGTGGTCCAGCACGACGGCCGTGTCGTCAAGGGCCTGGGCGACGGCTTCATGCTGGCCTTCCCGTCGGCCCGGCACGGCGTAGAGTGCGCTCTCGCCATCCAGGGGGCCACGAACGACTCGACGTTGCGCGTGCGCGCCGGCGTTCACACCGGCGAAGCCGAAGTCGTCGACGGCGACTACTTCGGACACCACGTCAACCTCGCCGCTCGCGTTTCGGGGGCAGCCAGAGCAGGCGAGGTGCTGGTGTCGGCCGTGGTGCACACCATCGTGGCGTCGGCCGGCGACCTCGCCTTCGGCGAGCCTCGCGTCGTCCAGCTCAAGGGCATCCCCGGCAACCAGGTGCTGTACCCGGTCGTTCGCGCTTAGGCCCGTCGGCCCGGGATGGCCGGCCGCTCGCAGGCGACGCGGCGACGCGGCGACGATGGTGCCTCTGTGGAGACGATGGGACTCGAACCCACGACCCCCGCCTTGCAAAGGCGGTGCTCTAGCCAACTGAGCTACGTCCCCGTTAGCGGACTTTGGTGCGTGAAATGGCCTCCGAGGCGGGTTGATGCACCAAAGTCAGGTGGGGCCTCCACGATACGCGGCTCAGTGAGTTGCGGCGACCCCCCTGTCGTCGCGGAGCGGTGGCGGCGGGGTGGCCCGCACACCCAGTTGGGCCAGCAGCGCAGTGCGCTCTTCGTCGGCCGTCGGATCCGTCGGCATGCCCATGCGCGCTGCGACCGCCGATATCGCCTCGAGCGTCAGCGCGACCTCATAACTCGCCCCGCGCGCCCGCCCAACCGTAAGGCTCTTGTCGAACTCAGCCCACGACTCCGCGACCTTGCCGAGCGCCACCAACGCGTAGCCGCGGAGCCGGTGGAGCATCGGTAGATGTGCGGTGCCTCCCGTGGCGAGTTCGTGCTGGAGAGCGGTGTCGATCTTCACCAGCGCGTCCTGGTTGCGGTGCTGTCGAAGGAAACAGTCGGCCAGCCACGCGTCGGCGTCAGCCGTCATGATCTCGTTGGTCCCCACCGACATGCTGCGCGCCTCCTCGAACAGCGCGACCGCTCCGATGAGGTCATCGCCGGCGACGGCGATCCGACCGAGATTCAACATCGCGTCGGTGAGACCTTCAATGAGATTGACCGAACGCCACAGCTCGATCGCGTGCTCGAGCCCGGGCCTGGCGTCGTCATAACGGCCTTGGAGGATTAGTACCTCCGCGGCGTTGCACGCGCAACGCGCCGCGTTGATCTCGTCGCCGGCGCGCTTGTAACCGGCCTTACCGCGATCGAAGTACGCGAGTGCCTCATCCCATTTGCCCTGCCAGTAGGCGAACGCACCTAGGAATGTGGTGAGGTGCGCGAGTCGGCCCGGCTTGTCGAGCTCCTCCCAAATCGCCAGGCCGAGTGGCGCGTGCGTCGCCAAGTCGGTCTGGCCGAGGTCGATCATTGCCCAGTCGAGCACCGCGTAGGCGTCGGCCAAGGCCTCACGGTTACCGGACGCGGTGGCGTCGTCGATGGCCAGCTCGGCCCACCGGACCGCGTCCCGCGGCTTGCCCGCCTGCTGCCGCGCTTGCGCGCACTGCATGCGCAAGATGGCGCGGCACGCGACGGCGTCGTTCGTCTCGTAGCCAACGAGGGTCGAGAGCCCGCGCCGGAGCCACAACGCCGCGTTTGCCGCCATTCCCTGTGCGTTGACGGCCATCGCCAGGCGCCGGCACAACTGCGCCAGCGCGACGGGCTCGCCGGCTCGCAGCCGCCGAGCACGTAGGTACGCGTTACGCGCTCTCGCGAAGTCGCCTGCTTCGAGCAGCACGTCGCCCAAGCACTCCCACGTCTCGGCCACCGAACTGCGCGGCAGGTCGCTCAACTGCGCGCCGGCGGACAGTGCCCGTTCGAACAGTTCGGCCGCCTCGACGTTGGCGTATTTGGCGCCGGCCTGCTGGGCGGCCATATGCGAGTACCGCCAGCACCGCTCATACTGCTGCGCATGGAGGAAGTGCACCGACAGCACCCCCGCCCGCTCGGCGGCGACCTCCGGTCCTAAGCCCTCAATCACCGCGGCGGCACGGGCGTGAAGCTCCCGGCGCTTGCGGAACGGCAGGGTCGTGTATGCGACCTCGCGGTAGACCTGGTTGCGAAAGCGGAGAAGCCCGGAGCCATCAGGCTCAACAAACGAGCGCAGCCGCCGTGCCACGGCGGCGGGCGGAACCGACTCATCATCGCTCACGACCTCCGCCAGGACGGTCCCTTCGAAGGTTGCTCCAAGCACCGACGCGTAACGAAGAAGACGACGATCGGCGGGCGGCAGTCGGTCGATGTCACTGGTAACGAGGGCCTCGAGCGAGTCGTGAAGCGAGTGGTCAGCGCGAGCGCCGCGGCGGATCAGCCGCTCGAGGAACAGCGGGTTGCCGCCGGCTTGACGCACCAGCGCATCGCGCTCATGCGGCAGAAGAGGTGTCTCGGTGGTCGTGCCAGCCGCATTGACGAGCGCGACGGCCGACGCGTCGTCGATCGGTTTGACGGCGAGGGCAACGGTCACGATCTCGTCATCGACGGCAGGGAGTTCTTCCTGATCGGTGATGGCGAGACACATCAGCCAGGGCTGCTCCCTCGCCGCCAACGCGACGGCGTGGACGAGATCGACTGAGAGCGCGTCGAGCCACTGCGCGTCCTCAACCACGAGGACGGTCGGCTGCGTCACTACCGCACGCATCAGCTCGACCACGGCATGGCGCGTGCGCTCTGGGCGGAACGGCAACTCGATGGCGGCGGACTCCTCGGTCTCCTCGACGTGGAAGTCGAGGACTTCGGCGATCAGCGGCAGCCAGGGCAACAGTGTGGGTGCGGCCTCGGTCATGAGAGCGCGTAGGGCGTCGGCGCCGTCCGTTCCCCGGTGTCCCTTCAAGCCGAGCAAACCGCGCAACAGGAAGCGGAACGCGAAGTAGGGCGTGCCCGACTCGAAGGACTCGCAAAACGCCACGACAACCTTGGTGTCACCGATCCGGTGGCGGAGCTCGGTGATCAGACGCGACTTCCCGATGCCGCTGGGGCCGGTCAGCTTGATGACACCGCCGCGCCCCCCTCTTGCCGTTTCCCAGGCCTCGAGCATCTCGTTGAGCTCGTGATCGCGGCCGGTCAAAGGGAGCAGTTCGTTGTCGTCGATCGTGCGTCGTTTGCCCTGCGCGCCGACCAGGAACGCCTCGACCGGATCGGCCTTGCCCTTGACGTGGAATGGTGCGACCGCTTCCGCCTCGAACGCGGTGCTCGAATGGTCCAGCACCGCGGCGGTCGCCAGGATCTGACCGGTAGACGCCTTGGCCATCAGCCGGGCCGCCAAGTTCACGGCGTCACCCATCACGGTGAACGTGCGCCGGTACGGCGGCCCCACCTCACCGACGAACACGTGTCCGCGGTTCACGCCGATGCGGATCGGCAACCGGCGGGGCTTGTCGGCGATGCGGCGCAGGGCACGCAACATGCGGCCCTCGTCGTCGCCCATCGCGCGCGGCGCGCCGGCGACGAGGATGATCTTGCCGCCGTCGCGGTCGACGTCGGTGCCGAGGAAGGTCACGCCCTGCTCGTCGACGGCGCGCTGCACATCGCTGACGAGTTCGTCGAGCGCGGCGGCGGTGGCGTCGGCGCCTTCGTTGGCGATCATCGAATCGACGCCGTCGAAGTGAATGAAGGCCACGGTCGCGTGTCGATGTTGCGACTCCGCCGTGCCGGCGAGCAACTCCTCGCGCAGTGCCGTCGGAATCGTCTCGGACAGGTCGATCGTGGGTGGCGCGACGGCGGTCGTCGGGCCAAGCGGCAGTTCGGCGCGACGGTTGCGGAGCAACAACCCCGCGTCCTTCGGCGGCCCGACCAAGCGGCTCGGAATCTCCGCGACGGTGTCCGGGCTGGCCACGATCTCGCCGGCTTCGGCGATGCCCTCCATCAGAACTGTTCCACTGACGCCCGGGCCCGTGAGGATCAACTCCTTGTGGCTGTCACCGACGCGGAAAAAATGCAGAGGCCCGCGGTTCACGCCGACGGACATCCGCAGCCGGACGTTGCCAACCGTGGTGGCGACCCGTCCAACCGTCTCCATCGTCGAACGCATGTGCAGCGCGCTCGTGCAGGCCCGTTCGGCGTGGCCGTCACCGGTGTACAGCAGGAGCAGCGCATCGCCGCCGAACTTCATCAGACTGCCGCCCGCCGCGTATGAGACCGCGAGCAACTCGGCGAAGCAGTGACTCAGCGTCTCGGTGAGTTCCTCCGCGCCCTGTTGACCTTTCTTGGCCAGCCGCTCGGAAAGGGCGGTGAAGCCAGAGATGTCCACGAACACGAGCGAGCCGTCGATCTCGCGCCAGCGCTGATCCGGCGAGTTCTCGGCCCACTCGATCGCGAGCCGCGGAAGGTACTTCGTCAACCCCTGCGAGCTAGCCGATCGTCGTGCCATGTCGCATCGCCTTGCGTTGCGTCCGCTCCCACGGTCGCCAGGGGGGAGGCGACCGTAGGAGCGGAGAGCTGCGGAACGGGGGTCTTGGGGAACTACTTACCGAGTTGCGGGAGCGAGATGTCCTTGAGGAACAACGACAGGATCTTGACCTGGTTGTTGTTGATCTTCGTGATCAGCTGCACGCAGTTGTTGACGGTGCCGGTGTTGTACGTCGCGCCGCCGTACGTCACGCAGTCGGGGTTCGGCGTTGCGTCACCTGAGTACACCCCGGTGGGCAGGAAGTGCTGCCTGTGGCAGCCGGCGGGACCGCCATTGCCGCCGCAGACCTGGTTGTACAGGTAGCTGATCTCGCTTTGCAGCGGCGTCGCCGGATCCGGCGTCGACGTGCTGTCCAGCGGGACGGCGAGGACCTCGGGCACCCCGACGTAACAGGGCTGGCCGCTACACGTGAACGTGGCCGTGATGCGCCTGAGGGTGTACTTCACGTAGCCGCCGGTCCAGTTGGCCTTGGCCGGGACGGCGAACGTCGAGATGATGTCGCCGCTGGACGACTTGAACGTAACGCTGGCGCCCTGCTTGAGCACCCCCTGCGCGCAGTCGTAGCCGCACGGGCTCGTCGTGCTGAGCGGCGTGACCAACGTGGCGGTGTCGTTCGACGTGCTGCCGCCGAACTCGGGCACCGTCTGCGTCTTCGAGGCGGTGGTTGTCATGCTCGAACCGGCCGAGGGCGTCTTGATGAGGATGCGGACGCTCGACGACGGTGCGCCACCGGCGACGTTGGAGTAGCTGCACGTGACGGTCTGGTTCGTGACTACACCGGACACGGCGCAGTTCGGCGGAAGCGGCGCCGAGGCGCCGTTGTCCACGGTGCCACCGGTGGCGACGATCAGTTGCATGGCCGCCTGGCGACGCGTGCCGAGGTTGGCGATCGTCGCGTCGACGAGCTGGTCGGCCCCGTTAGTGACAGAAGGCTGGGTGCCGGCGAGCGACACGCCGACGTCCGACGTGTACACCTGCGTGGTCAAGGTGGAATCGTCATTGCCGGTGTTGGTGTCCGACGCCACGTTGTCGAACAGCGCGACCTCATGAGCGTGCTGCACGACATTGGCGTAGCCATCGGCGTTCAGCGATCCGGTGCCGGGAGCGGCGAGGCCGACCGTGATGGTCTTGCTCGTGCCGGGCATGAAATTCGAGTAATGGCAGGACATCGTCGTGGCCGTGTGCGTGCACGCGGCGTCGTCGACGCTGGTGATCGTGCTGCCGCCGGACACGTCGTATGAGATGTCAGCGGTCAGTGCCAGCACCAGGCCGCTGTTCGTGAGCGTTACGGTGTTGATGTAGGCACCCCCGGGCACGACCGATGCGGGTCCCGTCACCGCGACGCCGACGTCCGCGACCCCCGCGGCCGAACTGGGCTGGGCTCCGAACGCGAGCGAACCTGCGACCAGTGCGGTGCATGCGGCGCCGAGAAGCCCTCTGCGGAACCGACCCACGGCTTTACGGCTTCCGAACATTCATCCCCCAGTAGCTAGGGTTCCCAGCGCGGGAACCGGTGAAGCCGGTGGAGGTAGTGCAATGGGGGCCGGCTGTGCCGCGGCAGTCTCACGCGACATATTCGGTAATTCCCCCTATTACGACCGGCTCCCCCGGACCACGCCGAGCATACGACAGCCCCGTGGTTACCCACAAGGCGGGCCGGTGTGACTTAGGTAACAGCCGCGCTCACGTCCTCAGCGCGCGGCCGACGTGCGGCTCTCGTGGTCAACCCGGTCGTAGATCGCCAGCGGTTCGGTCTCCCACACTCCGAATCGGAGGTGCAACCGGCGCAGCGCCCGCGGCGCCCACCAGTTCGCCTTGCCGGCGATACGCATGAACGCAGGGACGAGCGCAGTGCGGATTACGAAGGCGTCGACCAGCACCGCAACGGCGAGGCCGACGCCGAAGATCTGCACGACGACGACCTTGGCGGTCATGAACGTGACGAACACGATCGTGATGAGCAACGCGGCGGCGGTGACGATACGCCCGGTGCGCTCGAGTCCGACGGCTACGGCCTCGTCGTTGTCGCCGTGGAGGTCGTACTCCTCCTTGATGCGCGACAGGAGGAACACCTCGTAGTCCATCGACAGCCCGAAGGCGATGCAGAACAGCGTGATGGGCACCACCACCGAGATCGTGCCCGTCGGCGTGAAGTTCAGCGTCGACGCCAGGTGACCGTCTTGGAAGATCCACACCAGCGCGCCGAACGTCGCCGACAGGCTCAGCATGTTCAGGGCCAGCGCCTTGACCGGCACGAGCAGGCTCCCGACCATCAAGAACAGCAGCAGGAGCGTGGTGACAGCGATCCATGCCATCGCCAGCGGCAGACGCGAGTTGATCGCGTGTTTGGTGTCGACCAACTCGGCGGCGCGGCCGCCCACCGACACTGCAAAGGGAGCGCTCGTGGCCCGGATGCGGTGCACGAGAGCCTCGCCGGCCGGCGACATCGGCTCGACCGACGGCACGACCGACAGCCAGGTGCCCCGCACGCCGTCGGCTTTGAACCGGCTCGACAGCGCGTTGGGCCCGAGCGCTCGGGCACCCTGGAAGTAATAACCGGTGACGGCGTCCACCCGCGACACCCCGGCCACCTTCGACAGGCGTCCCGCATAGGCGTCGATGGCATCGCCTTGCGATCCGAGATCGACGTCGCGATCGGTGACGACCGACACCGCCGCCGCCTCGTTGCTGGCGAAGTTCTTGCGAATCGCGTCGTGCGCCTCGCGCGCCGGCGAGTCGGCGGGCAGGACCCGGTCGTCGGCCAGGCCGGGAACCAGCCGGAGGAACGGCGCGCCGAGCACGAGCAGCAGGCCCACGCCGACGACGGCCACAGGAATTGGGCGCCGGATGACCGCTTGGGCGCGCCGGTACCAGAAGCCCTCCTCCACCGGCTTCGATCTCGGCTGGCGGAGCCGGCCCTTCTCGACACGCGGCCCGAGCACCGACAGGAGGGCCGGGAGCACGATCACCGCGCCCACTCCGGCGGTCACAACCACCGCGATTCCCGCGAAGGCGAACGACCGTAGAAAGGCCAACGGGAAGACCAGCAACGCGCCGAGCGATACGGCCACGGTGAAGGCGCTGAACGCGATCGTGCGGCCGGCGGTGTGCATCGTGCGGGCCACGGCGTCGTCGGGAGTGCGCCCCGACGCCAACTCCTCGCGGAAGCGCGACACGATGAAGAGGCTGTAGTCGATGGCCAACCCGAGGCCCATCCCCGTCGTGAGGTTGAGCGCGAAGATCGACACGTCGGTCATCGAGGCCAGCAGCCGCAACACGGCGTAGGTGAGGACGACGGCCAGCGCGGCGATGGCCAGCGGCAGGCCGGCGGCGACCGCGCTCCCGAAAACGATCAGCAGCGCGATGACCGTCAGCGGAAACGTGAGGGCCTCGGCCTTGCGCAGGTCCTTCTCGGACTGCGTCACCAGTTCGTGGAACACCTCGCCCACGCCGCCCAACGCCAACCCGATCTGATCGTCGCTGGTGGTGAGTACGGGATCCAGCGAGTTGATCGCCTTCTTGACCGCGTCCTCGTTGCCCGGGATGCGACCGAGGATCAACGCCTGGCGGCCGTCGAGGCCGCGCAGCGGCGGCGCCTTGTCGAGCGTCCAGTAGGACAGCGCACCTTGGAGGCCCGGCTGCTTGGCCAGCAGCGACGTGAGCTCGACGCCACGCGCCGCGATGGCAGGGTCGTCGACGGTGCCGTTGCGCGCCGTCACCATCACGATGACGTTGGGCTCGCCGGTATGGAACAACGCGTTGATGCGCTCACCGGCGCGAGTCGACTGCGCAGCGGGGTCGGTGAAACCGCCGGCCGAGAGATGCTGCGCCACCGGCGCGCCGAGAACGCCGGCGACAGGAAAGGCCAATGCCGCCGCGATAAGGATCGCCCGACGACGACGAATCACGGCGCGGGCGAGGCGCTGCATGAACATCAGAAATTCCCCCTGTCGGGCAGCCAACCATTTCCGGCCGTCGCCGTCAACGTCGTGTTATGAACGTCACTATGGCCAATCGCGACCGGCTCGTCGAGCAACTGAGGGAAGTGCCGCTGTTCGCCGCCTGCTCGCGCGGCGACCTCAAGATCGTCGCTCGGCACACCGCTCAGGTCGACGTGCCGGCCAAGACCGTGATCGTGAAAGAAGGCGAACGGGGCGACAGCTTCTACGTCGTCATCAGCGGGCAGGCGGCAGTGCGTCGCAAGGTCGGCCGCAGCGCGAAGAAGGTCGCCACGCTCGGCCCGGGCGGCTATTTCGGCGAGCTGGCCTTGCTCGATCCCGGCCCGCGCAACGCCACGGTCGAAGCGACGTCGGACGC
>JACDEA010000455.1 GCA_013816725.1 Actinomycetota bacterium | reverse complement strand
GGTTCCTCGAGTTGCCCGACGGGTCGCGCGTCGGCATCGAGCGGGCCCACATGGAGGAGGACACGGGCAAGACGTCGCACGTCGGCGCGACGGGCCGCATCCACGGCGCCGACTACTCCCTGGTCGACTACAACCGCTCCGGCGTGCCCCTGGTGGAGATCGTCAGCGCGCCCGACATTCGCAGTGCCGAACAGGCCCGCGCCTACGTGAGCGAGCTGCGCGCCATCCTGGTTGCTGCCGGTGCGTCCGACGGCAAGATGGAGGAAGGGTCGCTGCGCGTCGACGCCAACGTGTCGGTGCGTCCCGCCGGCCGTACCGAACTGGGCACGCGCTGCGAGATAAAGAACCTCAACTCGTTGCGGTCGCTCGGTCGGGCCATCGAACACGAGACGAAGCGCCAGGCCGCGTTGGTCGACAACGGCGAACGGGTGGTGCAAGAGACCCGGCACTGGGACGAGAACAAGGGCAAGACCCAAGCGGGCCGCAGCAAGGAAGAGGCCTACGACTATCGCTACTTCCCCGAGCCCGATCTGGTTCCTCTCGCCCCCGATGAGCAGTGGAAAACCGCGGTGGCCGCGGTATTGCCGCCGCTGCCCGCCGCCCGCCGCGTCAGCCTGGCCGCCGCCGCCGGCGTAACACCGGCCGACGTTTCCGTCGTCGTCGAACAGGATCTCGATGGGCTCGTCAACGCGGCGATTGCCGCCGGGGGCGACGCCCGCACCGCGCTGAAACGGGCGGCCAACGAGGTGGCCGGGCGGCGCATCGAGGAGACGGCCTTTGTCACGTTGGTGAAGATGGAAACCGACGGCCGCCTCAGCACGTCGCAGGCGCGCGAGGTGCTGAACGACGTGTTGGAATCGGGCGGCGATCCGGCCGACGTCGCTGCGGCCAAGGGATTCGAGGCGGTCGACGCCGGCGCGCTCGACGCCATCGTCGACGCGGTGATCGACGCCAGCCCCGACGAGGTGGCCAAGTACCGGAACGGGGAGCAGCAGGTGATCGGCGCACTGATCAAGAAGGTGCGCGACGCTGGAGGCGATCCGAAGACCGCAAACGCGCGACTGAGGGAGAAGCTGGGATGATCCTGGAATCGCCGACGCTCGACCGCGACGCGTTCGAGCAGCGCACCGGGTGGGCGCTGAAGCCGGAGGGCGCGTGCAAGGCCGAGGTATGCGTCCCCCTCCCCGAGGGCGACGACCTCGCGGCGGTGGCCGAACGCCTGGGCATGCCACTGCTGCACGACGAGCCGCACGGGTTGTGGTCGTTGGGACCGGAGTCGGCCGTCACCGGCCGCGCCCTCACGACCGCGCAGGCCCCCGACTTCGAGCTTCCCGAGGTGTTGAGCGGTCAGCCGTTCCGCCTCTCGAGCCTCCGCGGCCAGAAGGTCCTCCTGGTGGCGTGGGCGTCGTGGTGAGGCTGCCGCTTCGACCTGCCCGGGTGGCAGGCACTGCGCAGCGAGTTGCATCCGAAGGGCCTTGAGATCGTCACGGTCGCGCTGGACACCGGCGGCGCCGACGCCGCCCGCCAGTTCGTCGAAGCGGCCACCCCCGAGCACCCGTCCCTGGTCGACGCTGCGCACCTGGTCGACGAGTTGTTCGGCGTGGTGAACGTGCCCAACGGCGTGTGGATCAACGAGGACGGCGTGATCGTGCGTCCGGTGGAACCGGCGTTCCCGCCCCGATCGCCGGTGATGGAACGATTCCGCAATCTCGACGTGGACACCCTTCCGGAGCCGCTGCGCGAGGTGATGGTCGAAGTCAAGAAGATCAAGAGCGACCCCGACACCTACGTGGCCGCCCTGCGCGATTGGGTCGAAAACGGCGCCGCCAGCCGGTACGCGCTCACGCCCAGCGAGGTCATCGAGCGCTCGACACCGCGGCCACCGGCGGTGGCCGAGGCCGCCGCCGCCTTCGAGTTGGCCCAGCGCCTCCACCGCAGCGGCCACGCCGACGACGCTGTGCGCTGGTTCAAGCGGGCCCACGCCCTCCAGCCCGACAACTGGACTTACAAGCGGGAGGCATGGAATCTGGTCTCCCCGGGAAACCAAGGTGTTAACGACGTCTACGAAGGAAACTGGGTCGCCGACGTCAAGGCTATTGGGGCCGAGAACTACTACCCACCACTGGACATGTGACTCGAAAATCGCTGGGAACGCTCTCCGTGCTGCTGGCAGTCGTCGCTTCGACGGCATGGGTGCGGTCGCGACCTGTTCCACCGACGATGTCGTCGGCCCAGGCTGTTTCGGTAGTGGCGCCGACGACGACCACCGCGGCGCCGACGACCACCACCACCGCACCGCCCCCGCCCCCGCCCCCGCGGGCG
>JACDEA010000454.1 GCA_013816725.1 Actinomycetota bacterium | reverse complement strand
GACCGCGAGGGACGAGATTGAGCACGTGGCGGTGTTCCCCGTCAGCGCAACGCCGGTGCAAATTGCCGTCGCGCCGTCGAAGAATGTGACCGTCCCGAGGCTTGACGGGTTACCCGCCGCCGACGTCACCGTCGCGGTGAATGTCACCGGGGTACCGTACGTGCTCGGGTTCGTCCCGGTCGTGAGAGAGACGCTCGTCGACGTCGCGCGCCGAGCGAAGAAGTTCTTGCCAGTCACAGCCGCGCCGGCACCGACCGCGATGCCGCTCAGTGGCTTCGTGCCGCTGTTGGCATAGCCGGTGGGCACGGTGTAATCGACGGAGTACGTGCCCGCCGCCAGGCCGGTGAACGTGTATGAACCATCGGCGGCCGTGGGGGTCGAGCCTGAGCTTGTCCCGGTCCGGGAGACCGTCACTCCCGAGAGGCCGACCTCACCGACATCGAAGGACCCGTTGCCGTTTGCGTCGTTGTACACCTTGCCGGCGAGGGATGCGTTGTTCTGGGTGGCGAAGAAGTTCTTGCCGGTGGCGGTCTGGCCACTCGCTAGCGTGATGCCCGAGATGGGCTTAGTGCCGGTGTTCGCGTATCCGGCGGGCAGGCTGTAGTCGACCGAATACGTGCCCGCCGTGAGGTTGACAAAGGAGTAGTTGCCACTCGCGTCGCTGGTCGACGTCCCCGAGCTTGTTCCGTTTCGGGTGATCGTCACACCGGAGATGCCTAGCTCACCGGAGTCGAAGGAACCGTTCCCGTTGGTGTCGTTATAGACGGTGCCTGAGATTGACGGGTTGCCCGAGACGAGGGTCGAGAAGGTCGCCGTGTTGTCGTTGGCGTTGGCGTCGTTCTCGGCGCTGCGGATTGATGCACTATCCGTTAGCGATGAACCGTTCGTCGTCCCGGCGTTCACGGTCGCCTGCAGGGACACAGAACCGGTCGCTCCAACCGCGAGCGAACCGAGGTCCCAGATTGCGACCCCGCCTGATACCGAGGTGCACGCCGGCGTGCAGCTGTTCAGGACGTAGGTGACACTGCCCGGGAGGGTGTCGGTCAGCTGAACGCCCGTCGCGGTCGACCCGCTCTTGTTCTGGTAGCTGATCGTGTAGGTGACCGTCGCGCCGGCGATCGCGGTCGCGGTTCCCGTCTTCGACAGCGCCAGATCCGGATTACCTGGCGCGGCCGCCGGCTTCGAGATCTGCAGCGTCCCCCCGGGCGAGCTGCTCAGCGACAGCGAGCTGCCGCTGAAGTTGTGCGCACCCGCCGCCATGCGCGCTGTGAAGGTCACCGCGCCACTGACGTTCGCGCGCATCGACACGGTGAACGAGTAGGTCCAGACATCACCGCTCGAGGACGTCAGCGCCGGGGCGGACGTGATCGTGATCCCGGCGCTCGGGACGAACGGCCCAAATAGGTTTTGGACGCCGGGCGTCGCCACGCCGCCCGTCGTCTTGGTGTGGTCGAACGAAACCGTAACCACCTGGGTGTCGACCTGGCTCTTGCTGTTCGAGAGCGACACGCGCAGCGGAATTTGATCGAGCTCGCGCCAGTTGGCGAGGTTCCCGCCGATCCACGTCCCCGTGCCGGTGCCGGTGCACGGCAACAAGCACGACTGACCCTCGAGTGCCCCGGTGATGACCGCGGTGACGTAGGGCCCAACGAAGGGTCCGCCGTCGCCGGCGGTTCCTTCGGGCTTGACCGATCCGGTCGACGTGTCGCCGAGCGCGCGCGCCAGATTCAGCCGGCCGTTGCCGGTCTGATTAGCAGTGCCCGCTGCATCAGCGGTTCGCGCCAATCGCTCCACGACCACGCCGTTTGCCAGCGCGGAATCGTGCGCCCGAAGCAGCGCCGCGGCGGCCGCGACATGCGCGGCGGCGGCTGAGGTACCCGAGACGGAAGTCACTCCCCCGCCGACCGACAGCGTCGGGATGCCGACGCCGGGGGCGCCGAGGAACGTGTCGGTGCCGTAGTTCGAGGACGCGGCGAGCGCGTCGTTCTGATCGGTCGACGAGACGCCGACAACGCCGGCATCGCCGGCGGGGAACGCGGCGACGGACGATCCGTCGTTGCCGGTCGCCGCGACGAGGACGACGCCCTTCGACCAGGCGTAGTCGACCGCGGCCTGGAGGGCCGTCGAGTAGCTGTTGGCCGAGAAGGCCATGAGGGCGACGTCGGCGCCGTGGTCGGCTGCCCAGACGAGCCCTTCGATGATGTCGCTGTCGCGACCGAGGCCGTCCGCTCCGAGGACGGTGATCGGCATCACCTTGACGCCCTTGTAGCCGACGCCGGCGATGCCGGTGCCGTTGTTCGTCTCGGCTGCGACGATGCCGGCCAGGGA
>JACDEA010000453.1 GCA_013816725.1 Actinomycetota bacterium | reverse complement strand
TCCTTGTACCGCTTCAGGTGTTCGGGTCTCAGCGAGAGCGCCACGCAGCCAGCTTGCCCGCTTTGGCGGGCGACGAAGCACCGAAGCAACGATGTCCTAACGTGCGCAGCTGTGAGCGAGTTCGGGCGCCGGGCCTTCCTTCGTGGGACCGGCACGTTCGCGCTGCTCGGCCTGGTTAGCCCGAAGCGGCTGGCGCAGCTGGCGGCGGCGCCGACCGCCGCCGGCCAGCAAGGCCACTTCCTCACCGCGCACGAGCTGGCGACCCTGCGGGCGGTCACCGACCGGTTCCTTCCCGGGCCGCCCGAGGACGACCACCCCGGCGCGCTCGACGCCCACTGCGCCGAGGCCATCGATCTGCTCCTGGGCGCGTTCACGTTCGTCCCGCCCCTCATTCACGCCGGCGGCCCCTTCTCCGGTCGGGCCGGTGGCAGCCACGACGACTTCGCCGACTTCGTGCCGCTCGACGCCCACGCCGAGTTGGGCTGGCGCATCCGCATCGAGGGATCGCGCGGTCGCAAGGAGCGCGAGTTCGGCGGGCGCGTCGTGGGGTTGCAGCAGGAGTACCGCGACGGCCTGGCCCACCTCGACGGGCGAGCCACGGCGCTGGGCGCGGCCGACTTCGCCTCGCTGCCGGCGCCGCTCCAGGTCGTGGTGTTGTCGGACCAGACCGACGACGCGGTGCAGTCGTTCGTCGGGACGGCGCTGTCGCACACCATCGACGCCATGTACGGGCCACCCGAGTACGGCGGCAACCAGGGGCTGGTCGGGTGGAGCCAGATCGGCTGGCAGGGCGACACACAGCCGCGCGGCTTCTCCGTCGCCCAGGTCACGACCTCGGGTGGCGCGGCCACGCTCACCACACAGCGCACCGCGGCGCGCCAGGCCTTCGACAAGTTCCTGGTGCGATGACCAAGCCGTCGGTGGTGATCGTGGGGTCCGGCGCCGGCGCCAGCGTCGCCGCGTGGGCCCTGAGCACCGCCGGCCACCCCGTCACCATCCTCGAGAAGGGCCGCAACCTCTGGCGCGGCCTGGGCGACAAGCGGGGCCTCGGTCCCAGCCTGTTCAGCAACGACGAGATCAAGGCCGGCCGCTACTTCGAGAACCCCGACCCGCTGCTCGAACCGCGCACGGCGCGCACGCAGGACGAAGCCAAAAGCGGCACGGCCCGGTCCTATGTGGGCGACGTCAATGGGCTCCCGACGACCGTCGGCGGCGGCACCATTCACTGGGACGCCAAGACGCCGCGGTTCTGGAAGCAGGACTTCAAGGGTCGCTCGCTCTACGGGCCCTACCCCGACGCCAACGTGGCCGACTGGCCGATCAGCTACGAGGATCTGGCCCCGTTCTACGACGAGGTCGAGCGTCGCCTCGGCGTACAGGGCGACGTGGCCTCGATGCCGGCCCGCACGCTGGAACAGGCGCCGCGGTCCGGACCGTTCCCCATGGCCCCCAACCCCATGATGTACGCCGGCCAGCTCCTCGCCGAGGGGGCAAAGTCCCTGGGGTACACCGCGTATCCGTTCCCGATGGCGGTAAACAGCCGCACGTACGCGGGCCGGCCGCCGTGTAACTCGTGCGGGTTCTGCTCGGGCTGGGGCTGCCCGATCCACGCGCGCGGCGGCGCGGCTGTGTCCTTCCTGCACGACGCGCTCATCGCCGGCGCGCAGCTCGAGTCGCGCGCCTTCGTCCACCGCATCGATCTGGACCGAGCGGGCAAGAAGGCGGTAGGCGTCAGCTACATCGACGCCGGCGGCGCCCGCCGCCGCCACGCGGCCGACATCGTGGTGGTCGCCGCGTCGGCCATCGAGACGGCCCGCCTGGCGTTGTTGTCGAACCTTCCCGACCGGTCTGGTCAGCTCGGCCGCAACCTGATGTTCCACTACTTCACCGTGGCCGGGGCATTGTTCAGCGAGGACGTTCACGCGTGGATGGGGCCGTCGACCACCTTTACGATCGACGACTTCATGGGCCCCGACGCCGGGGGCGCGGCGGCCGCCGCGGGACTGCCGTACCTCAAGGGGGGTATCTGCGAGGTGGGCGGCACGATCGGTGCGCCGCCGATCACCGAAGCGGCGCTGTACACATCGGCGCCCAACGGGTGGGGCGTACCGCTCAAGGTGTTGATGCGCGAGGCCGCTTTTCGCAGGTACGTCGCCGGGATGTCGATGGTGGGGGAGGACCTGCCGCAGCTCGGCAACCGTGTCGACCTCGACCCCGACATACGCGACGTCTACGGCTTCCCGGTGGCGCGCGTCACCCACAGCGCCCACCGGCACGAGGTGGTGGCGTCGGAGTACTACGGGCCCAAGATGGCGGCAGTGGCCGCGGC
>JACDEA010000452.1 GCA_013816725.1 Actinomycetota bacterium | reverse complement strand
GCGGAGGAGTTGGCCGACCTTCCGGCGACCGTCGCCGGTGAAGTACGACCGAACGCGCCGGCGCAGGTCGACCGCCTTGCCCACGTACAGCGGCCGGCCGCCGGCGTCGCGGAAGATGTAGACGCCTGGCGCGCGCGGCAACCCGGCGGTCAACTTGAGCTTGGCGACCTGGGGATGGCCCTTTACCGACGGCAGGTCGATCAGATCGTCGAGCGCGGTGACGCCGAGCCGTCCCGCCCGTTCCAAGAGCGCGTGCAGCAGTTCGGCGGTGGCCAGCGTGTCGTCGAGCGCGCGGTGCGTGGGCTTGTGCGACGTGCGGAAGTGCTCTGCCAGTGTGGCCAGCTTGCAGTTGGGCACCTCGTCGCTCACCAGGCGGCGGGCCAGCGCGCACGTGTCGACGACCCGGTTGGCGATCCGGGGCCGGTTGGTCGCCCGCATGGCGGCCTGCAGGAAGCTCATGTCGAATCGGACGTTGTGACCCACGAGGACGGCGTCGCCGGCGAACTCGAGGAAGGCGGGCAGGACCTCCTCGATGCGCGGCGCCGGCAGCACCATCGCCTCGGTGATCCCGGTGAGGTAGGTGATCGACGGCGGTATCTCGCGCCCGGGATTGACGAGCGTGGCGAATGTGCCGAGGCACTCGCCGCCCCTGTACTTGGCCGCACCCACCTCGGTGATGGCGTCGGTGGCGGCCGAGCCCCCCGTGGTCTCGAGGTCGAGGACCACGAAGGTGACGTCGTAGAGGGGGGCACCGAGGTCGTCGAAGGACCGTTGAACGGCGAGCATGACGACACGGTAACGAACAGGTGTTCGAGATTAGAGTGACGCCCATGGCGGCGCCCCGATACCGCTGTGCGGCCTGCGGCAATCTGACGCGCTTCGACGTCACCACCACCCGCCGGACCAAGGGGTTCCACCACTACACGCTGGGCGGCGAGCTGACCGTCGAGGACGAGACGGTGCTGGCCGAGGTCGTCGAGCAGGTCAGCTGCCGGTGGTGTGGCACCGGAGCGTCGGTCGAACCGGTCGCCGCCGGCGACGGCTGAGACTGTTACACCCCGTCGTCATAGTGGGGGAATGGACGACGCCAGCTTCTCCATCAGTTGCGACGACTGCACCATGCAGCACTCGGACCACTGCTGCGACTGCGTGGTCACCTTCATATGTGAGCGCGAGCCCGACGACGCCGTCGTGATCGACGCCGAGGAGGCCAGGGCGTTACGACTTTTGATCGGCGCCGGGCTCGTGCCCGAACTTCGTCACGCCAAAAGAAGTGGCTGAAAGGCGCATCAATCCGCAGGCGTGCGTAGAGCGGGTGCTACCTTCCCGACTGTCCGGGTGCACGCCAAGGAGCGACGTTGCAACAGCTCCATCTCGTCGGGGTTACAACTGATCACGACGCGCTGATATTCAGCGCGCGTAAGGGCGCGAAATCGGGCGGATTCCTCGTCGCGCTCGACGACAGGTTCTACGACACCATCGACGAAGCCGGCCGCCTGCGCGACGGCGAGGAGAACGGCGCGACAGGACGCCGCAAGGCGGCCAAGCGCCCGTCGATACCGCGGGTCGAGAGTGCGTTGTCGCCCCGCGACATCCAGATGCGGCTGCGGGCGGGGCGCTCGATCGCCCACGTCGCCAACGAGGCCGGTGTCGACGAGGACTGGGTGATGCGGTTCGCGGTGCCGATCATGGCCGAGCAGGCGCTGGTCGTGGCCAAGGCGCAGGCGCTGTTGTTCTCCAAGGCCCGCCTTGGGCCATCGGGGCGGCCGCTGGGCGAGTCGGTCTGGTGGAACGTGGCCGACAAGGGCGCGCTCATGGCCGAGGACACCTTCGACCAGTGCTGGACTGCGCACAGCCTGCGCGACGGCGTTTGGATTGTTCGTTTCGACTTCATCAACCGGAAGAAGCGCCAGCGGGCCGAGTGGGAAGTCGATATGCGCGAGGGCACGCTTGTCGCCCGCAACCGCTTGGCGTCTGAACTCGGTTACGTCGAGCCCGGCCGGCGGGGCCGCCCGCCGGCCCCACTGCCCGCCCCGGCCAAGCAGGTCGCCCCTGCCAAGCGGGCCGCGCCGAAGGCGAAATCCAAGGCGGCGGCTCCCAGGGCCAAGACCACACCGAAGAAGGCGCGCCCCGCGGCCAAGCGTCCGGCCAAGAAAACGACGAAGAAAAAAAGGGCTACCGGTCGACGTGCCGCCCCGAAGCGCGTCGCAGCCAAGCGCCCGGCGGCCAAGAAGGCCAACACGCCGAAGAAGGCCACACGGTCAAAGGCCACCTCACGGCGACCGGCGCCCAAGCGCCCTGGGGCCAAGCGCTCGGCACCCACCAAGGT
>JACDEA010000451.1 GCA_013816725.1 Actinomycetota bacterium | reverse complement strand
GAGTCACTTCGCCCGGAATCGCCCGAGTTTGTCCGGTCAATTCGTCCGGATTACCGAAAGCATCCCGAGTGCCAGAAATGAACAGACAGGGCACTTCGAGTGAAGAAAAGTGTGCCACTCGCAGCTGATCGGGCTTACCCGGTAGGTGCAACGGATAGCTGATCAGCACGAGCGCCGCCGCGGGTAGACCGTCGGCGACGGCCATCGAGCAGATCCGTCCTCCCATCGACCTCCCACCCAAGGCGATCGACGCCGGCTTCACCTTGGCCGACGCCGCCAGCGCGGCCGCTCCGTCTCGCACCGCTTGCAACAGCACGAGGGGACGGTCGGGGGCGCGACGGCCCGCGAGGCGATACGGAAAATCCATGCGTTCGACGACCACCTTCTTGGCGCTGAGTGCCTCGTCGATCGCAACCAACGACGCCTGGTCTCGGTCGGCACCCGCGCCGGGCGTGAGCAGCAGCGCCTTCGGTTTGGTCACGCGCTGAGCGACAACAAGATCCGGCGTGCGTCGGTCAGTTCGGTGATGCGCATGCTCGCCTCGGCCGACTCGGCGCCGTGGTCGGGATGAGCGCCGCGCACCGCGTCGCGGAAGCGGCGCACCACGTCGCTGCGCTCGGGCGCATCGTCGGGCTCAAATCCGAGCGCGGCAAGCGCCCAGGCCATGTCGGTGCCGCGGCGACGAAACAGCGAACCAATCGAGTCGGGGCCTTGCAGGTGCGCGAGCAGCGCCTCGTCGGACCCGCCGTCCCAATGCGACGCCCGCCAGAGCAAGGAGAACGCATGGGGGCGGGCGCCGCTGGCCAACAAGGCGGACGCGTATACCGCGGCGAGGATCTGGGGCAACGGATGGCCGGCGTCGTCGTAGGACAGCGACGCTTCGCCCGTATCGTCATCGCGGTATAAGCGGTGGCGGCTTCGGCCGAGACCGACCGTGTCGGTTTGGAAGCGGTGGCGTAGCCGGGGCTGGGCCACTCGGCGCCGGCGCTCCAGGTCGTCGATCAGCAGGTCGAGGTCGTCGCGCAGCTCGGGGTCGAGGCGAGGAACGAACGTGCCCACGACCGCCGCCAGCAGCAACGGGCCGTCGGGCGGGTTGGTCGGCAGGAACAGTTCACCGAGGGCGACGCGGCGCGTCGGCGCAACCACTCTTGAGTGACGTACCTCTAGTTCCGCCGCGAGCACGACGCCAAAACTACTTGTGATTGTTGCTAGACGTAATTCACGAGGAGCTGTCGCAGGACGCGCGCATCGGCGCCCACGGCGGCCTCGTCGGCTTCGGCGTCGAGCGCATCCGCGATCGAACTGGCCAGGCCGAGAACCTGCGCCCATACCCGCGGGTCGAAGCCAAATGGGGCGGGCAGGCCCTCGACGTCGTCGGACGCGTCATAGAACGCGTTTACCGTCGACCCGTCGCCCGGGCGCTGCATCAACTTGTCGGCCGCCACGTAGAGGTTGCTCATCGCGGCGTAGATCGCTTCGTCGTCGACGTCGTCGTCGAAGTCCTCCAACTCGTCGTCGCCGAACCCGTCGGGGTTGCGGGCCTCGTTGACGTAGAACTCAATCTGGTCGGCGGCACTCGTTGACACGACGAGGTCGGTGCCAACGTCCCACCGGTGCGCGATGCCGGCGCCTGTCAGCCGCATCGACAGGTGGCGACGCTCCTCGCTCGACAGGTTCAGCATCTCGAACACGGTCTCGTCGCCGAGCGCGATCGGGTCGGTGGGCGCCTCGGCCCCGTCGCTGGGGCCGGGCACCGCTTCGATAATCGGCGCGGCCTCGGTATACGCCGGGTCACTGCCTGCGCCTTGCAGCTGGGCGATCGCGTCGTCGATGGCCGCGCCGTTGGCGGTCGACGCGACGAGGCTCATGCCCTCCCAGCGGTATTCGACACCGTCGGCGCTAAGGCGCATGGCGAGGACTTGGCGTTGCTCGGCCGCGAGGTTCGTGAGGTCGAAAACCAGTTCCTCGACGACGGGCGGCTCGGCGGTGCCGCGCAGCGCGGCATCAACGGCGTCGACGAGGGTCGAGCCCGCGGACTGAACCGTGTCGCGTACCGCCTCGAGGGTCGACGGCCCCGGCTCGGGCTCGGGCTCGGGCTTGTCGACGGTAGGCACCTGTGTCGTATCGACCGCGCTGAACTCCACCGTCTCGGGTGCAGGCTCGACGTAGGGAATCGCCGGTGCCACGGGCGCGGCCGGCGCGCCCATCCAACTGGGAGCCGTCGGGATCGCGGGCGGGGCGGGGGCCTCTTGGGTGGGCGGTTCGGTCCACGGCCGCGGCGAGGGATCAAACGGTGCCGGCGGCACCGGGTCGGGTTGCGGCGGTTCCGGC
>JACDEA010000450.1 GCA_013816725.1 Actinomycetota bacterium | reverse complement strand
AAGTTGTCCTTCACCTGCTGCGGCACGGCTGACTCGCCGCCCAGCACGCGTGCGCCCAGCACGATCTGGGCGACCTTTTCCACCAGCGCGGTGACCCGCAGCGCGCTGTACGGATCGGCGCCGATGGCGACGAGGCCGTGGTTGGCCAGGAGCGCCGCGCTGCGATCGGCCAGCACCCGTACCGCTTCGTCGCCCAGTTCGTCGGTGCCGGTGGTGACGAAGTCGCAAATCGGGATGTCGCCGCCGATGAACACCACCGACTCCTCGATGGCCGCAGGTATCGGCTGGCGGGCGACGGCGAAGATGCTGGCGTTGACCGGATGCGAGTGGATGACGGCACCAACCTCGGCGAACGCCTTGTAACAGGCAAGGTGTACCGCCTTCTCCGACGACGGACCGCGCGTGCCCTCGACGACCTCACCGTCGCCGTCCATCACGACGAGATCCTCGACGGTCATCACCTCGTAGTTCAGCGACGACGGGGTGATGCAGATGGTGCCGTCGTCGAGGCGGGCCGACACGTTGCCCTCGGTGCCGTCGACCAACCGCCGGCTGAACAACTCCTTGGCCGTGCTCAGCACGTCCTCCCTGGTGCTCACTCGAGAACCTCGGGATTGGCGATGTGCGCGGGCGTTTCGCCGGCGAGCAGGCGGACGACGTCGTCGGCGATCATGCGGGAGTGGTTCTCCTCGGTGTTGTAGGTAGCGCCGCCGATGTGCGGCGTGAGGACGACGTTCGGCAGCGCGATGAGCGGGTCGTCGGCCGGGAGCATCTCGCCGGTGAAGTGGTCGAGCCCGGCGGCGGCCACCTTGCCGGACTGGAGCGCGGCGGTGAGCGCAGCGCGGTCGTGCAGCACTTCACGGGCCGCGTTCACGAACACGACGCCGTGCTTCATCTGGTCGAACTGGGCGGCGCCGATCATTCCCGCGGTCTCCGGCGTCACCGCGGCATGCAACGACACGACGTCGGCTTGGGCGAGCACCTCGTCGAGTGACGCGTTGGCGTCCTCGGCGTAGGGGTCGTAGGCCAGCACCCGCATCCCCAGGCCTTCGAGGCGCCACCGGAACGCGCGTCCGACCGCGCCGAGGCCCACCAGCCCGGCCACCCGACCGTTGATCTCCCACGCCCGGAAACGCTGGTAGGGAATGGTGCCGTCCTTGAACACGTCGCCGCGGCGGACGTCGACGTCGGCGGGCAGCAGGTGCCGCGAGGCGGCGAGCATGAGGGCCAGCGTGAGTTCGGCCACGCCGTCGGCGTTGCGGCCCGGCGCGTGCAGCACCGGTATGCCGGCCGCAGTCGCCGCGGGGATGTCGACGTTGGTGGGATCGCCCCGTGTCGAACCGACCGCGAGCAGCGCACGATCGAATACCGGCCCGGCGCACACATCGGCTTCGCAGACGACGATGGACGCGCCTTCACCGTCGATGCGCTCCGCCAGCTGCTCGACGTTGTACAGCCGCATCGGGCTGTGGTCGATCCACGGATCGAGCACGACGTCGGCGACCTCACCCAACCGGTCGAGTCCCGGCCCGCGGAACGGGGCGGTCACCAGAGCGACGGGGCGGTCCACGGCGGCATACTTCCACCCCTTGCTGAGCCGCCGCGATTTCCTCCGAGCCGTGAGCCTCCTCCCGCTGGCCCGGCTCCTGCCGCTCCCCGTATGGGAGCAAGGCGCGCTGGCGGCGGCGGAGACCTTCGCGTTCTTCAACCCGCACCAGGCCGACGTGGTGCGCGAGGCGACGGCCCGGATAATCCCCGGGCCGCTCGACGACCCGCTCGAGGCCGGTCATGCCGGCGCGCGCGAGGCCAACGTCGTGCGCTTCGTCGACACGCTGCTGTCTGCTCTCGACGCCAAGCCCGAGAAGATCCACGGCGGCGGTCCTTACGGCGCGGCGATGACGCAGTTCGTGGCGCTGTCGCCCCAGCAACGGCGCGGGTGGGAAGCGCGGCTCGCCGCGCTCAAGACGGCGTACCGCAACGGGATTGCGCAGCTCGACGCGCTGGCCGGCGGCGACTTCACCACCGCCAGCGCGCCGCAAAAGGACCGCGCGCTGACATCGCCCGATGCCACGCCGTTCACCGACATCCTGTACACCCACGCCATCGAGGGCACATACAGCCACCCGCTCTATGGCGGCAACGCCGGCCGCTCGGGCTGGCGTGAAATCACGTTCCCCGGCGACTCGCAGCCACGCGGCTACGACGCCAAGCAGGTGGGCGAGAGCGACGGCCCCGACGTCGTCGATCCCACCGGCGTCGTCGGCCAGCTGCTGCAGGCCATGGCCACCGATCCGGCGGCCCAGGCCGCGGCCAGTCGCTATGGCCGGTAAGAGC
>JACDEA010000044.1 GCA_013816725.1 Actinomycetota bacterium | reverse complement strand
ACGATGAGCGACGCACCAGCCCCGCCCAACACGACGTCACCGGCGAACGCCACCGCGGCGGGCTCGCTGAGCGACCGCCCCAACACCCGGGACGCGATGGCGGTGGGCACGAACGGCCCCGGTGCCATGGCCCGGCCCAGCTCCTCGACGACGACGGCCAGTTCGGGGAAGTCGAGGTCGAGCCAGCCGAGATCGGGAAGCTGGTCCCAGAACGGCGGCAAGGCGGCGGCGTTGCCGTCGAGATAGGAACGGGCCAGCGCCGGCGGGCAATGGCTCTGTGCCCACCGGCGAACGGTGTTGGCCAGCTCGACGTGCTCGTCGCTGATGCCGATCATCGGCAATAGCATCGCTCGATATGCGTGAAGCAGTCATCGTCGAAGCAGTTCGCACACCGATCGGCAAGCGCAAGGGGTCACTGTCGGGGTTCCACCCCAACGACCTGCTGGCCCTTGCGCTCAATGCCGTTGTCGAACGCAGCGGCGTCGACCCCGCTCTCGTCGACGACGTCATCGGCGGGTGCGTGAGCCAGGTAGGCGAGCAGTCGACCAACGTGGCCCGCAACGGCTGGATCGCCGCCGGCCTCCCGTGGCACGTGCCGGCCACCACCGTCGACCGCCAGTGCGGCTCGAGCCAGCAGGCGGTGCACTTCGCCGCGCAGGGCGTGCTGGCCGGCGCCTACGACCTGGCGATCGCGTGTGGTGTCGAGGTGATGTCGCGAGTTCCGCTGGCGTCGAACGCGCGCGGCGGCGACGGCCCGTTCAGCCAGGGATTCATGAAGGCAGTGGACGGCAAGCTGCTCACGCAGTTCGAGTGCAGCCAGATCCTGGCCGACCGCTTCGGCATCACGCGGGAGGTCATGGACGAGTTCTCCTTCCGGAGCCACCAGCGAGCGGCGGCGGCCACCGACGCCGGGAAGTTCAACCGCGAGATCGTTCCGGTGACGCTGCCCGACGGCACGGCGATGACGGCCGACGAGGGCATCCGCCGCGATACGTCGCTGGAGAAGCTGGCCGCGCTGCCGTCGGCGTGGGACGAGACCACGCCGGCCATCACCGCCGGCGGCGCGTCGCAGGTCTCGGACGGCGCCGCGGCGATGCTCATCGCCGATCGCGACACGGCCGAGCGCCTCGGCCTTCCGATCCGCGCCCGCTTCGCCCACTTCGCCGTCGGCGCCGACGACGCGGTCGTCGTGCTGTCGGCGCCCAACCCTGTCACCCGCAAGCTGCTCGAGCGCAGCGGCATGAAGATCGACGAATTCGACGCCATCGAGTGCAACGAGGCGTTCGCTGCGATCGCGTTGATGTGGGCCAAAGAGTTCGGCCCCGACCTCGAGCGCTACAACGGGTGGGGCGGCGCGATCGCGCTCGGCCACCCGCTGGGGGCCAGCGGAGTGCGCCTGATGACCACGCTGCTGCACCGGCTCGAGGACGAGGGCGGGCGCTATGGGTTCCAGACGATGTGCGAGGGCGGCGGGCAGGCCAACGCCACGGTGATCGAACGGCTGTAACCGACCTCTGGGTCAACCTCTTGTCGCCCGAGGTCGCCCAGCGGATGAGCGGCGAGTACTTCGGGCGCGACGTCGAACCCGAGGGTCCCGACGAGTTGCTCGCGTTGATGGACCGATGCGGAGTCGACGTCGCGGTGCTCACCGGCGGGCTGTCGGGGTCGTCGGTCGAGGATCTGCTCAAGGTGGCCGACGACCACCCCGGACGCTTCCTCGTTGCCGGCACCGTCGACAAGGCCACCCGACCGGTTCGCATGGCGGCGCGCCTGCGCGATCTCGCGCAGCACGAGCGCTTCTCCTTGGCCCGGGTGACGCCGCTCGTCGAGCAGTTCCCGTTGAATCACCGCCTCTACTACCCCGTCTACGCGGCCTGCGCGGAGGCCGGGCTTCCGGTGTCGATCAACGTCGGCGTGCCGGGGCCGCAGGTGCGCTCGGCCTGCCAGCATCCCGAGCTGCTCGAAGACGTGCTGATCGACTTCCGGGGGATGACGGTGATCGGTGCGCACATGGGTCACCCCTACGAGTCGCTGTTGATCACCTACATGCGCAAGTGGCCGGCGCTGTACCTGTCGACGTCGGCCTACCTGGCCACGTACCTCGATCCCCTAATGGTGGCGTTCATGGATTCATCGGCCGGACGCGGCCGCGTGCTGTTCGCGTCGGACCACCCGTTCCTGCCTCTCGATCGCGCCGTCGGTGCCGCCCGCTCAGTCGCAGGACTCTCCGATCAAGCGGTCGACGCGTTCCTCGGCGCGGCCGCACGGCTGCTCAGCCCGCCGGCGTGATGTTCTGGTTGCGGCGGAAGAAGTTCGACGGGTCGTAGGTGTTCTTGAGGTCGACCAGCCGCGAGTAGTTGGGTCCGTAGGCCCGGGCGACGGCGCCGGCGTCCTCCTCCACGGTGAAGTTGAGATAGGCGCCCTCGGAGAAGAACGGCGTGAGCGCGTCGAAGAACGCGCGGCTCCACGCGATCTGCGCGGCGTCCTCGGCCGGATCTTCCCAGATGTTGTCGAGCATCAGGTTGAACCTCGCACCGCGACCGCAGTATGCGGTGTCGGTCTCGCCCACCCGTGACACCGCGCCGCCCAGCGGCATGATGCCGACGGTGGTGTGGGGCGACGTGGCGGTGAAAGCGCCATCGGCGATCACGTCGATCGCCTCGTCGGTCAGCTCGGTGAAGTTGGCCGACTTCCAGTAGTTGCGCCGGCCGCTCGGCAGGTCCTCGTCCTGCATCGTCTGCGCCATCTGGAAGGGCATCGGCATGGCCATGTCGACGAGCGGCGACGGCGGTGTGGGCAGCGCGGCCAGCGCCTCGGGGCCGCCCTCTTCGCCTCCGAGGTACGCCATCAGCAGCATCGCCACGGTCTTGCCGTGCACCTCGGGTGGGAACATGTCGATCTCGGGAATCGTCATCGACCCGGCGTAGGCGACGACGTCCTCGGAGAGCCCGGGCCCGTCGGTCGCCAACACGCGAAGGATGTCGCGCAGTGCCGCGGGCTCGTAGAAACTCATCCGGATGTACACGTCGCTCACCTCGTGGAGGCGGTATTCGAAGCGGGTCACGATGCCGAAGTTGCCGCCGCCGCCCCGAAGCCCCCACATGAGGTCGGCGTTCTCGTCGTCGCTGGCGGTCACGACGCTGCCGTCGGCCAGCACCACCTCGGCGGCGAGGAGGTTGTCGCACGACAAGCCGTGCTTGCGAGTGAGGAACCCGATGCCGCCGTTCAGTGTGAGCCCGGCGATTCCTGTCACCGATACAAAACCGAGCGGCGTGGCCAGCCCGTGGCGGAGGGTCTCGGCGTCCAGTTCGCCGAGGAGGACCCCAGGTTGGGCCCGGGCGATGCGGCCGTCGGCGTCGACGTCGATGTGCTTCATCGGCGAGAGGTCGATCAGCAGGCCGTCGTCGATCGTCGAGAAGCCGGCGATGCTGTGGCCCCCGGCCCGCACCGCGACCTCGACGCCGGTGGAGCGGCCGAACTTGACGGCGGCGACCACGTCGGCCGTCGAGCGGCAGCGGGCGATCAGCGCCGGCCACCGGTCGGAGAACATCGCGTTGTAGACCTCTCGGGCCTCGTCGTAGCCGGCGTCGCCTTGGCGCAACAGCTCGCCCGCGAACTCCGTCGCCAGCTTCTCAACCGCGGTGTCGTCGATCCCACCCATGGCCAACCCCTTTACGCTCGTCGATGTACTTCTTGAATCGTGGGCGCCGCAGCAAGCGGCAACATCACGCGTCTACGTGATCCTGCGGGCGCTCATCCCCGCCAATTCCGCCCGGTTGGCCACGCCCAGCTTGGCGAAGATGTGTCGCAGATGCGTGTCCACGGTGTGGCGGGATATGAACAGCCGCTCGCCCACCTGCACGTTCGTGAGGCCTTCGGCGACGAGGTCGGCCACCTTCTGCTCGGTGGGCGAGAGCGACGCCCAGCCCGTCGTCGGACGCCGGCGCTCACCCCGCCCCCGGGCCGCGTAGTCGCACGCCTCCTCGAGCGTGAGACCGGAACCGGCGTCGCGAGCCTCGTCGAACGCGTCGGCGCCCAAGACCTGCCGCGCGTCCTGCCTGGCGGCGCTGTCGACGCGCTCCCGCCACGGCCAGCGGAGTCGGTACCCGCCGGCCGACCGGGCCGTCTCGGCCGCCGACCACAGCCGCACTGCGTCGGCGGGGCGGCCGTCGCGCACCAGCAACGTGGCGAGTAGTTCCAGCCCGTCGATGAGCCCCACGTGGTGCTCGATGGCCCGGAACGCAGGCAACGCCTGATGGATCAGCTCCGCAGCGCCGTCGGCGGCGTCGTGATCGACCGACATGGTGCGCGCCAGCCCGACGCGGGCGCTGGCGAGGTGGGCGGGGAAGTCACCGGCCGTTGACATCCGCGCTGCGTCTGCGAAGGCGGCGGTCGCCGCCCGCCGGTCACCGCCGGCGAGCAACGCGTCGCCAAGCGTCAGCGTGAACATCGCCACCCACGCGTCGGAGGCGGACCGGCCCAGCTCGATCGCTACCGACGCGGCCGCTCGGGCGCCCTCGACGTCGTCGGCGGCCAGCGCGGTGCGGGCCATCGCACCGCGGGTCAATGCCTCCATGAGGGTGCCGTAGCCCCTGGCCGCGTCCAGGCTGGCGGCGATCAGCGGAGCCGCGGCGGCCACGTCGCCCTCGAGTGTGGACGCCACCGCCAGCATCCAGCCGCCCAAGTTCGCGGTCATGGTGTCGCCGGCGGCCAGGCTGGCCTCGTACGTCGCCCGGGCGAGAGCCCTGCCCTCGTCGACGCGGCCGAGCTCGGCGTACATCCAGCCCAGGGTGATCGCGAGCCAGCGGTGGAAGTGCTCGACGGTCACCGGGCGCTCCAGCGCCGCCTCGGCCAGCGCGACGGCCTGGTCGAAGTGCCCGCTGTAGGCGAGGCAGGTCGCCAGGCCGTAGTCGAATGAGAGCAGCGCACCCATCTCACCACTGGCCCGAGCCAGCGCCGTGCCCTCCTCGTACACGGGAAGCCCGGTCTCGAGACCCTGGCGCAGCGTGAGGTTCCACGCGTATTCCGCCCAGGCCCACACCGCGCCCCGGTCGTCACCGCCCGCTCGATACAAAGGAATGGACGCGCCGATGTGGTCGACGGCGGCGTCCAGATCCCCGACGAAACTGTCGGTCACGCCCAGCTGGTACAACGCGCTCGGGTGCCACACGGACTCGGGCGGCGCGATCTGCAGCGCCTGCTGAAGCCAGCTTCGGTGCTCGGCGGATTGTCCGCTCAGCGTCCACGCGTTGCCGGTCAGACACGTCAGCTCGAGCAGGGCGGCGCCGTCGCCGGCGTCCTTGGCGGAGTAAAGCGCGGCGCGAATGTTGTCGAACTCGCGGCGGATGCGCGCCTGCCACGCCCTCTGCTCGGGGCTCTCCTCGGCCGCCGCCGCGCCCCGGAGCAAGTGCAAGCAGAAGCCGCGCAGCCGGGCCGACGCGTCGGCCGCCGCTTCGGCGGCGACGAGGCGCTCGTGTCCGTACTGGCGGATCGTCTCGAGCAGCCGGTACCGCCCGTCGTCGTCGAAGACGACCAGCGACTTGTCGACCAGCGAGGTCACGACGTCGACGACGTCGTGGCCGGCCCGCTCGACGTCGGTACCTCCGAGCACGGCTTCGGCGCCGTCGAGTTCGAAGCCGCCGGCGAAGACGGCGAGCCGCTGCAGGGCCAGCCGCTCGGCCTCACCCAGCAAGTCGTAGCTCCAATCGACCGACGCCCGTAGCGTCTGCTGTCTGGGCGTCAGCGTGCGGGCGCCGCCTTTGAGCATCCGGAAGCGGTCGGCCAGGCCGACGCGGATCTGCTCCGGTGTCATGGCGCGCACACGCGCCGCCGCCAGCTCGATCGCCAACGGCATGCCGTCGACGCGGCGGCAGATCTCGGCGACGGCGTCGACGTTGTCGGCGGTCAGCGCGAAATCGTGGCGGGCCAGCGCGGCCCGGTCGGCAAACAGCTGCACAGCCTCCGACGCCTCGACGGCGCGGTCTTGACCCGGAACGGTCAGGCTGGGCACCGAGTAGGTGAGCTCGCCGGGAACCCCAAGGGGCTCCCGGCTCGTGGCCAGCACGGTCAGACCACGGCACTGCTTCAACACCGACTCGGCCATGGCGGCCGCCGCCGCGATCACGTGCTCGCAGTTGTCGAGAACGACGAGCACGCACCGCGTCCCGATCGCGGCGATGACCGCGCCGACGACGGACTCGGCCGGTTGCGGCCGAACGCCGAGGGCGTCGGCGACCGCTTGAGGGACGAGGTCGCTTTCCGTCGGCGCCAACTCGACGAACCACACGCCGTCGGAAAAGTGCTCCAGAACCCGGGCGGCGACCTGGAGGGACAGTCGAGTCTTGCCGCACCCGCCGGTGCCCAGCAGGGTGACCATCCGCTCCGAGCGGACCAGTGTCGACACCGCGTCGATCTCGGCCTCGCGCCCGACGAACGACGTGAGCTCGACGGGAAGGTTGTTGGCGACCTCGTCGAGCGAGCTCAGCGGCGCCACCGTCGGCGGCAGCTCCGGGTGGCGCAACTCGAAGACTCGCTCCGGACGCGACAGGTCGCGAAGATGGTGAGAGCCGAGATCCTCGAGCGACGCGCCGGCCGGCAATTGGTCGGCGGCCAACTCGACCACCGACTGCGAGGTCAGGGTCTGGCCCCCGTGCGCGAGGGAGCGGATCCGGGCGCAGCGGGCGATGGTCGCGCCGACGTAGTTGCCGGCGTCCCGGAGTTGCACCTCGCCGGCGTGGAGGGCCATGCGCACCCGGAAGGGCCATGCGTGGCCCTCGCGGGCGAACTCGAATTGGAGGCTCAGCGCGCAAGCGATGGCGTCGGTGGCATGGACGAACGCGGCGACGAAGCTGTCGCCCTCGCCCTGCTCGACCGGGCGGACACCGCCGTGCGCGGCGACGGTCGAGTTCACCACCTCGTCCAACCGCGCGATCGCGCCGGCCATGGCGTCGCGACGGCTCTCCCACAGCTTGGTCGAGCCCTCGATGTCGGCGAGCAAGAGCGTGACGACGCCGCGGGGAACGGTCACCGGCTCCACTACTCGACCGCGAAGAGCAGCCAGGCGCCGTCGAGGCCCTTCAGCTCGTGGGCGCCGCGGTCCACGAGCGTCGCGCCCGAACCAGCGATGAGATCGCGTACGGTCGACGACACGAGGATCTCCCCGGGTCCGGCCGTCGCTTCCAGCCGCGACGCGACGTGCACCGCCAGGCCGGCAATGTCGCCGCCGCCCACCTCGCACTCGCCGGTGTGAATGCCGACGTAGAGCTCGAGGCCGAGCCGTCGCACACCGTCACGGATGGCCTGCGCGCACTCGACGGCACGGGTCGGTGACTCGAACGTGCACAGAAACCCGTCGCCCGTGGTCTTGACCTCGCGGCCCTTGAACTGGGCGAGCTTCCGCCGGATGAGAGCGTGGTGCTCGGCGAGAAGCTCGTTCCACTTGTCATCGCCGAGCTGCCGGGCCCGTTCAGTGGAGCCGACGACATCGCTGAACAACACCGTCAGCAGGACGCGCTCGACCCGGCGCGCCGCGCCGGGCCGGGGGTTGCCCGGGCGCAGCATGGCGATCCCTTGCGACAACGCCACCGTTCGCCCATCGGCATCGGCCACCTCGGACTCCGCCACGAGGAGGTCCTCGGCCCGGTGGCGCACCTTGCCGGTGGCGACCATCGGGCGGCCGTCGGGCGGCACCGTCGCCAGGAAGCTCATCGAGCTGCTGAGGACGACCAAGCGCTCGTCGCCTTCCCGGACCGACGCTATGGCCGAGTTCACGGCGACGTTCCCGGCGGCGCCGATGATCCCGGCGCTGACCGTCGGATCCATACGCGTGAACCACAGCGATGCCGGCAGCTCGAGCCGGCTGCGCCGGCCGTCGTTCTCGAGGAGGTCGACGCCGATCAGTTCGCCCATCGGCGGAACTACTTCTGGATCGTCTCCCGCCGGGAGGTTGGCGGCCGCCGTCGCCGACAGTGGCCGCCGGGGAGGATCGGGGGTGGCGTACGCCGGCTGCGTCATCACCTCGAGCGTCCTGGATAACGGGGGCGGAGGTGGATCGACCGGCGCGAACACCGCGGAGCCTGAGGCGTGAGCGACGGCCCGGCCCATGGCGTCCTCGATGAGGATGTCCACGGTCGTGAAGCTCGAACCCGAATGGAGGACGCGGCCGCGCGCGACGAGGGTCTCGTCGTCGACCGTGCACGGGCGTAGATACCGGAGGCCCACGTTGACGGGTCGGACGTGCACTCCGGGCGGCGCGGCCGTCAGGGCGGTGCAATAGAGGCTGTTCTCCGCCGTTGGGGTCAGTTCGATGAACCCGTGGTTCACGTCGAGCCACGGGCTGATCGGTTGCATGAGCACCGTATTGCCGGAACTGGCCTGCGTGACCAGGCAGCCGAGGAGGCGGAACACTGGAGTGTCAGGGACCTGGTGGCGCATGAACGCGCGCAGTTGGTCGATGCCCGAGAGCGACAGCAGGCTCGGGTCGGGGCACGTTCCCCGCACGACGTCGTCGAGCACGGGACAACCGTAGGCCGATCGGTCAGGATGCACGTGTGAGGGAGCACCGGTACTCGCTCGACATGCCCCATAGCGCGGCGCGCGTCTGGCGGCTCATGCAGGACTACGACCGCTGGACCGAATACGCGCCGATGGTCGTACGGGTCGAGGTGCTGCACGCGGGCGACGCCGATGGCAACGGCCTGCTGCGCCGCGTCACATACAAGATGCCCGCCGGCCGCACCGGCACAGCGATCGAGCTGGTCACCGACATCGTCGCCGAGAAGGGCTACACGTACCGCATGATCGGCCGCCAACCGGGCCACGACCAGACGGGCAAAGTCGTCCTCCAGGCGGTGTCCCCCGACCTGACCCGGCTGCACTTCGAGGAGCGGTACCACCTTCCGAAAGCGCCGTTCAAGTGGTTCGAGGGCCCGATCTACCGCTTCATCAACAAGCAGAACGAAGCGTCGATGCGCGCGCTATCCGACTGGCTGACCACCCACCCCGAGTTCTGAACTCCTGAATCGAACGGCTGAGAGCCGGTTAGCGGCGGGGCATGCCGATGGCGCGGTCGGCGATGACGTTCTTCTGCACCTCGGTGGTGCCGGCACCGATCGACGTGTAGCGCTGGAAGACGTAGAGCCGGTTCCAGGTGCCGCCGTCGATGGCGTCGGGCCCGCCTTTGGCGAACAGGCCGGCAGGACCGAGCAGGTCCAGGGCGAGCTCAGCCAGTGTCTGGGCCAGGTAGCTCCACTGGAGCTTGGCGATCGGTACCTCCGGCCAGTTCGGCTCGCCCTTGAGGATCTTCGACAGGGCTCGGTGGTTGAGCAGCCGCGTGTATTCGATGTGCGTGTACGCGCGGGCAATCCGGTCGCGCAGATCGGGGTCGTCGAGCGCGGCGGGATTCACGCTGCGCGCCGCGTTGACCATCGCCTCGAGGTCGGCCTTCATGCCGATCGTCAAGCCGGCGGTGCCGACACGCTCGTGACCCAGCGTGCCCATCGCCACCTGCCACCCGGCGCCCTCGTCGCCCAGGCGGTTGGCAACCGGCACCCGCGCGTTGGTGAAGAAGACCTCGTTGAACATCTCGTCGCCGGCGATGTCCTTGATCGGACGGCACTCGATACCCGGCGTATGCATGTCGACGATCAACGCCGTGATGCCCTCGTGCTTGGCGCCCCGCTCGATCGCGCCGGGGTCGGTGCGCACGAGGAACAAGCCCCAGTCGGCGACGTGCGCGGTGGAGATCCAGATCTTCTGACCGTTGAGGACGTAGTCGCCGTCGTCCTCGATGGCCGAGGTGCGCAGGTTCGCCAAGTCGCTGCCCGCTTCGGGCTCGCTGAAGCCCTGACACCAGTGCTGCTCGGCCGACAGGATCCCAGAGACCCACTTCTCCTTCTGCTCGTCGGTCCCCCAGCGGATGATCATCGGCCCGATCTGCCAGATGCCGTTGGCGTTGAAGATGCCCGGCGTCTTGGCCCGGGCCATCTCCTCGCTGTAGATCACGCTCTGCATGACGGTGGCGTCGCGGCCGCCCCACTCCGTCGGCCAGGTGATGGCCGCCCACCGGCCCTCGTTGAGTCGGCGCTGCCACGCCTTGCGCCGATCCATGGCGCCCATGATCCCGACGCCCCCGGCGTCGGCGGTGCCGTCGTCGCCGTACTCGGCGAAGAACTTCGGCAGGTTCTCGTCCAGCCAGCCTCGCAGTTCGGCCCGGAACGCGTCGTCCTCGGGGAGGTAGGCGAAGTCCATCGGGCGGAGCGTAATCTCCGCCCCGTCATGGATTTCACCTTCAGTGCCGAGCAGGAAGCGCTTCGAGGCGCAGTGCGCACGTTCCTCGCCGACCGCGCTCCGTCGGCCTATGTGCGATCGATGCTCGACGACGAGCGCGGGTTCACCGACGACCTGTGGAAGGGTCTGACCGACCTCGGTG
>JACDEA010000449.1 GCA_013816725.1 Actinomycetota bacterium | reverse complement strand
CCGATCACCACTCTGGTTCTCGGCAGCGTGTACGGGCCGCACTCACCGCATCTCGACGGCAGCTTCGCCGCGCTCAAGAGCGCGCTCGAGGCGTTTATGGCCGTCACCGAGGGGGGCATGGGCATCGTCGACGTTCGCGACCTCGCCGCGGTGCTCGTTACCGCGCTCGAACCGGGCCGCGGTGCGCGCCGCTACGTGGTCGGCGGTCGTTTCCTCACCTGGGAAAGATGGACCTCCACGCTTTCCAACGCTGTCGGTCGAGAGGTGCCGATGCAACGCATGACGGTGGCCGAGATGATCGACCTGGGTCGCCAGTTCGACGAGATGCGGAAGAACGGACCCGTCGACGTACCGCTGTCCGAAGAGGCGGCGGTCATCATGAGTGCCGGCGTGCCGACCGACGACTCCGCTGCCGTCGCCGACCTCGGCGCGTCGTGGCGCCCGACCGTCGACACGTTCCGCGACGCGGTGGCCTGGCTCGTGTCCGAAGGCCACGTGCCGCCCCAGCCCGGCCTAGCCGTGACATCGTCGAAAGGAGCCTGATGCCGAGCTTTCCCCGCGAGGAGCTGGAGGAGATGATCCGCCGCTTCCGCGCCACCAACGACGAGGCCGGCCGCAGTGGGAGCTGGGCCGCGCTGGCCGACTTCTACACCGAGGACGCCCTCTACACCTGGAACAACGGACCGCGGCACGAGTTCGTGGCACGCGGTCGCGACCAGATCCGCGACTGGGTCCTCGGCACCGAGATGGAGGGCCTCGAAGGCTGGGAGTACGACTACGTCCGCACGCTCATCGACGACGAACAAGGCGAGGTCGTCGCATTCTGGCGACAGCAGTCACCGGCGGCGGCCGACGGGTCGCGCTACGAGATTGCCGGCACGGGCGGATCGTGGTTCCACTACGCGGGGGATTTCCAGTGGGACTGGCAGCGTGACTTCTTCGACCACATGAACGCGGGAACCGTGTTCTTGCAGATGGCCAAGGACGAGAGATTGTCGGTGGGTATGCACCGCCGCATGGAGCAAGGCGCCGGCATGCCGGGCTGGGTGCGGCTGGAGGAGTTCGACTGGCACGCGACGATCCCGGGCTAATGCAGCCGCCGGGTGCGGTGGTGGGCGACTCGTACTGGGACCCGTATGACGAGGCCCTCGACGACGACCCGTACCCGGTGTGGCAACGCCTCAGGGACGAGGCGCCGGTGTACCGCAACGAAGCGTTCGACTTCTGGGCCCTGAGTCGCTACCAGGACGTCGAGAACGCGCACAAGGACCCGGCGACGTTCAGCTCCGCTTACGGCACGGTGCTCGAACAGATGGGCCCGGCTACGGCGTCGATGCGCATGATGATCTTCCTCGACCCGCCGGACCACGCCGTCCTCCGCGCGCTGGTGTCGCGGGCGTTCACCGGTCGTCGCATCGCCGCGATCGAGGACCACGTTCGCCGGATTTGTGCTGAGTTGCTCGACGCCCACGTCGGCGCCGGCGGCTTCGACTACGTGCAGGACTTCGCCGCCCAGTTGCCGTCGCGCGTCATCTCGGCCCTGGTCGGTGTCCCGCCCCAGGGCCAGGAGTCGGCCCGCCAGCACGTCGAGGGCATGTTCCACATCGAGCCCGGAGTCGGCATGGTCAATGAGGTCAGCGCCGGGGCCGCGCTGGAGCTCGCCGTCTACCTAGCCGAGCTCGTCGTCGCCCGGCGCACCCATCCGGGCGACGACCTTGTGAGCGCCCTCGTTCAGGCCGAGATCACCGACGACCTGGGAATTCAGCGGCGACTCACCGCCAACGAGTGCACCGAGTTCGCCGTGCTGCTGTACACCGCAGGAACCGAGACGGTCGGCAAGCTGCTGGGCAACGCCGCCGTGTTGCTCGCTACGCACCCCGATCAGCGCGCCGACTTGGTCGCCGCGCCGGAGTTGATCCCAAACGCCGTCGAGGAGCTTCTGCGGTTCGAGCCGCCGTCGCCGGTGCAGGGTCGATGGACGACGAGGGATGTCGAGGTCCAGGGCACGGTGATACCGAGGGACTCCAAGACGCTGCTGCTCACGGGTAGCGCCGGCCGCGATGAGCGCGTTTTCGCCGAGCCTGAACGCTTCGACGTGCATCGCGTCATGACGCATCACCTGTCGTTCGGCTACGGCGTGCACTTTTGCCTCGGCGCCGCGCTCGCCCGGCTCGAAAGCCGTGTCGCGCTCGAGGAGACGCTGCGCCGCTTTCCCGAATGGGACGTCGGCGACGGTGGCCTGGAGCGGGCGCACACGAGCACCGTGCGCGGGTACCGACGGGTGCCCATTCGCACCGTGGGCTAACCGGGGATGTGGTGCAGCGTCACCTCCGCAACGACGAACTGACAGTCAAA
>JACDEA010000448.1 GCA_013816725.1 Actinomycetota bacterium | reverse complement strand
CCGAGGAAGCGCCGGTCGATGAAGGGCACGGCGTAGAGGGCCGTGAAGACGAACGTCGGGAACAGAAACCCCCCGAAGAACGCGTTGCCCACGAGCGTGTAGCCGCCGATGTGAACCTCCCACGGCGGCATCATGCGCAGTGAGCCGAGCAGCCAGCCCAGGTACCAGTCGGGCTGCGCCGCGGTGCTGACCGCCGCCGGCTGGAACGGGCCGTACAACCACACGGGATTGATCTGCACCAGCCCGCCCAGCGCGCCGAGCACGGCGACGACCAGCGCGAACAACCCGACGCTGCGCGCCGCGTAGGTGGGCCACAGGTGCGAGCCGACCACGTTGTCCTCCGCGGCCTGACCGCTGTGCTTCCCGCTCAGGGAGCCGCTCGGGCTCGCGAATTGTGTGTGCTTCTGGCGCCACAGGATGGCCATGTGCACGGTGAGCAGCGCGACGATCAGCGCGGGGATGAACAGGATGTGGATCACGAACAGCCGCGGGATGATCGCGGCGGCTGGGAACTCGCCGCCGAAGACGCCGAACGCCAGCCACGACCCGGCGAAGGGCACCGATAGCGCAATCGAATAGGCGATTCGCAGGCCGGTGCCCGACAGCAGGTCGTCGGGCATCGAGTAGCCGGTGAACCCGTTGAACAGCGCCAGCACCAGCAAGGCCACCCCGACGATCCAGTTGATCTCCCGCGGTCGGCGGAACGCCCCGGTGAAGAACACGCGGCACAGATGTACGACTATGGCGGCGAGGAACACCAGCGCGGCCCAGTGGTGCATCTGGCGGATCACCAGGCCGGCCCGCACGTCGAAGCTGAGGCGCACGGTCGACCGGTACGCCTCCGACATGCGTACGCCGTGCAGCGCGGCATAGCTCCCGTCGTAGGTGACACGGTGGCCGCTGGGCTCGAAGAAGAACGTGAGGAATGTCCCCGTCGCGATCAGCACGACGAGGGCGTAGAGCGCGATCTCGCCCAGCATGAACGACCAGTGGTCGGGAAAGACCTTGACCAGGCTGTGACGCACGAAGCGCGAGGTGCCGACGCGGTCGTCGACCCACCTCTCCAGTCGCGTCACCACGAAGCGCTCCTCCTGTCGGGCCGCTACTTGGGCGGCATCCGTAAGCCCCCGTCGAGCCGGATCACTTCACCGTTGATGTATCCGTTCTCGCAGATCTGTTGGACGAGCTTGGCAAACTCCTCGGGGTAGCCGAGCCGCTTGGGGAACAGCACGCCGGCGCCCAGCGCCTGGCGCCCTTCCTCCGGCAGCAGTCCGAGCAAAGGCGTGTCCATGAGCCCCGGCGCGATGGTGACGACCCGCACGCCGGCGGGCGACAGGTCGCGGGCGGCCGGCAGCGTCATCCCCACCACACCACCCTTGGACGCCGAGTAGGCGATCTGGCCGATCTGCCCGTCGAACGCGGCGATCGACGCGGTGTTGATCAGCACGCCTCGCTCTCCGTCGGCCAGCGGATCGGTCTTGGAGATGGCCGACGCCGTCAGTCGCATCACGTTGAACGTGCCGATCAGGTTCACGTTGATGACGAACTTGAACGTGTCGAGGTCGTGCGGCGTGCCGTCGCGGGCGATGATCCGCGTCGCCGCGCCGAGTCCCGCACAGCTCACCCCGATGCGCAACGGCGCCGACTCGCCGGCAATGGCCACCGCTTCGGCGACCTGATCGCCATCGCTGACGTCACCCGACACGAACTTGGCCCCGCCGCCCAACTCCTTGGCCAGCGCCTCGCCCTTCTCGGCATTGCGGTCGAGGATCGTGACCTCGGCCCCGGCCGCCGCCAGTTGGCGCGCCGTCGCCTCTCCCAGTCCCGACGCCCCGCCGCTGACGATCGCGCCCGCTCCTTTGATGTCCATGGCCGGCGAGCCTACGGAGTCAGCAGGGCGGTGGGCACGTCGACCACTTTGGCGCGGAGGTACTCGCCCAGGCCCTTGGCCTGCGCGTCGACGCGCGTGGAGGAGGCCACCCCTTCACCGAGGAGTCCGTGGATGACGAAGTTCACGGCCCGGATGTTGGGCAGGTCGAAGCGATCGACGCGGAGGTCGGCTGTTTCGGTGAGCAGCGACTTCAGCCGGTCCACTGAGAGAAAACCGGTGAGCCACCCGAACGCCTCGTCGGTGGGCGCCCACACGCCGAGGTTGGCGTTGCCGCCCTTGTCGCCGGACCGGGCGCCGACGACCCGCCCGATCGGCGCCCGCACCGTCGGCCCGCCGACCGCCACGGGTGGGGTCGTCGGACGCGGCGGGTCGGGTCGGGCCGGCGCTCCCAGCGCCGACGGCGTCGCCTCGACAATCGTGCGCTCGCCGCCCACGACCACTTCCTGCCAGACCAGGTCGGCGGGAAT
>JACDEA010000447.1 GCA_013816725.1 Actinomycetota bacterium | reverse complement strand
GCGGTGACGCGTCCACGATGCCCAGGCCCGACGCCGAGCGCGCGCTCGACGGCGCCTTCCAGGACTTCACGTACCGGACCTACACCGTCGACGACGGCTTCCGCCTCGTCCCCCTCCACCAGATCACCGACGAGCCCTACACCGTCTACTTCCCGGTGGTCCCGCCCGCTCGCTGAGCGACCTATCGAATGTCGACGAGGTCGCGGTATTCGTCGAGGCGGGGGTCGGCGGCGTCGAGTTCGGTGACGATCATGTCGATGTCTTCCCACGGCATGCTGCGCGCCACCGACCTGGCCGCCAGCTTGCTCGAGTCGACGGCCAGCACGACCTCGCTCGAGACACCCGCCAGCGCCCGCTTGACCTCGGCCTCTTCGAGGCAAGGCTCACTGGGACCGAACTCGAGATCGACGGCGGCGGCCGAGATGAACAAGCGGCTCATCAACAGACTGCCGGCGGCGCGGTACGCGATCGGGCCAACCAGGCTTCCGGTGCGGGAATCGAGTTGACCGCCGGTGAGCATCGGTGTCACGCCGGCCTTGCCCTGCAACGCGTGGAACGTCTCCCATCCGTTGGTGAGGACGATGAGGTCGCGGGTGTTCTCGATTGAGGTGGCCAAACGCAGCAGCGTCGACGACGCATCGATGCCGACCGCGCCGGTCGACGGCACCATCTCGATGAGCTTGGCCGCGATCTTGGCTTTGGCCCGGGCCCGGGTCTTGTGACGGTCGGCGAACGCCAGCGGCCCCACCGCCACCGCTCCGCCCCGCACGCGGCGAGCGACGCCCTGGGCCTCGAGCTCCTGGAGATCCCGGCGGATCGTCATCTCGCTCACATCGAGGTGGCTGGCGGCGTCGGCGATCCGTACCTGGCCGCGGTTGTCGAGCCGCTCGCGGATCCACACCAGCCGGTGCTCGGTAGCCAGGTTGCCGCTCAAGCTCACGCCCCAACCCTACCTGGGCCGTTGTAAAGTTTGGTGTGTTTCTTGTAGCATCTCTCGTAATCGAACATCCCCGAGGGAGCCGCACGTCGTGCCAAAACCCGATGCCGTTTCTGCCGCGATAAGCGCGCTGCTGCAGCGATCGCGCTCGCTCGGGACTGATAAGCGGGTCACCAACTACGGCGGCGGCAACACTTCGGCCAAGGCGCCGGCGCTCGACCCGGTGAGCGGTGAGCCCCGTGAAACGTTGTACATCAAGGGCTCGGGCGGAGACCTCGGCACGCTCACCAGTGACGGTGTCGCGGCTCTCGATCTCGGCCGGATTCGGCTCCTCAAGGACCGCTATCGCGGCGAGGCTTTCGAGGACGAGATGGTCGAGCTCCTCGAGCATTGCCGTCTCGGTGGGGCCGCCCCCTCGATCGACACCGCCATGCACGGGCTCATCGACGAGGCGCACATCGACCATCTCCATCCCGACGCCGTGATCGCGCTGGCGGCGGCGGTCGACGGCGAGTCGCTCACCAAGGAGTGCTACGGCGACGACGTGGCGTGGGTTCGGTGGCGGCGGCCCGGCTTCGAACTGGCTCTCGAGATCGAAGCGTTGCACCACGACGAGCCCGGGCTTCGCGGCGTCGTTCTCGGCGGTCACGGACTCACCACGTGGGGCGCGACATCCGAAGACTGCGAGCGCACGTCGTTCGAATTGATCGCCAGGGCCGAGGAGTTCATCGCCCGCAAGGGCCGACCCGATCCCTTCGGTCGGGTGGTGCCGGCGTTCGCTCCACTGGACCCGGAACACCGCCGCCGCGCCGCTGCCGAGTTGGCGCCGGTCATTCGCGGACTCTGCGGGACCGACCGCCCGGTGGTGGGCGCGTTCGACGAATCGGATGTCGTGCTCGATTTCCTGGCCCACGAGGCCGCGGCCCGCCTCGTACCGCTGGGCACGTCGTGTCCCGACCACTTCATCCGCACCAAGGTGCGGCCGCTGCTCCTCGACCTTCCGCCGACGGCGCCCCTGGCCGAGCGGGTGGAGCGGCTGGGCCAATTGCACGCCGAGTACCGCGACGAGTACGCCGCGTACTACCAGCGGCACGCGCAGCCCGACAGCCCGGCCATGCGCGGGGCCGACCCTGCCGTCGTCCTGGTGCCTGGCGTCGGCATGTTCAGTTTCGGCGCCGACGCCGGCACTGCTCGCCTCGCCGGCGAGTTCTACGTGAACGCGATCAACGTCATGCGCGGTGCCGAGGCCTTGTCGACGTATGACCCCGTGCCCGAGGGCGAGAAGTTCCGCATCGAGTACTGGGCTCTAGAAGAGGCCAAGCTCCAGCGCCGGCCTCGGCCCAAGGCCCTCACCGGGCGCGTCGCGTTGGTCACCGGCGCCGGCTCCGGCATCGGCCGCGCGATCACGGAGCGTCTCGCCGC
>JACDEA010000043.1 GCA_013816725.1 Actinomycetota bacterium | reverse complement strand
GATGAGCGGAGCGGGATGGCGATGAGCGGAGCGGGATGGCGATGAGCGGAGCGGGATGGCGATGAGCGGAGCGGGATGGCGATGAGCGGAGCGGGATGGCGATGAGCGGAGCGGGATGGCGATGAGCGGAGCGGGATAGGTATGGAGCGGACGCGGCACAAGAGCCTGTTGTTGATCCTGGCGCGCGAGCTGGCGACGAACGTGGCCACGCCGATCTTCGTCGTCGACCCCGAGGGCACGCTCGTGTATTACAACGAGCCGGCCGAGTCGGTTCTGGGTGCCAGCTTCGCCACCACCGGTGAGCTGAGCTTCGGCGAGTGGGGACAGCGGTGGAATCCCGAGGATCCGGAGGGCGGCACCATCGAGCCGTATGACCTGCCCCTTGCCCGCGCGTTCCGCGAGAAGCGGGCCGCACACTCCCCCATGTGGATCACTGCGCTCGACGGTGAGCGCCGACTCATCTCGGTGACGTCGGTCCCGCTGCTCGGTCCCGACGACGAGCTGATGGGCGCCATCGCCATCTTCTGGCAATCGCCGAACGGGGCGTAGACGGTTGCGAGTTCGCATCTGGGGCTGCCGAGGATCGCTGGCCGCCCCCGGCCCAGAGACGGTGCGGTACGGCGGCAACACCTCGTGCGTCGAGGTGCACCTTTCCGACGGGACGACGATCGTGCTCGACGCCGGGTCCGGGATCCGGTCCCTCGGTAACCGGCTGGCCGTGGATCACAACGGCACGCCGCTGCACGTGATGCTCACGCACCTCCACATGGATCACCTCCAGGGCCTGGCGTTCTTCGCGCCGCTGTGGTCAGAGGACACCGAGCTGCATCTCTACGGCCCGAAACACCCCACCCGCACACTCACCGATCGCATCGCCAACTACCTGTCGGAGCCACTGTTCCCGATCCATCTCTCAGACGTGCCGTCGAGCCCGCAGTTCCACGAGGTGCACGAGGACGAGTTCGAGGTGGGTTCGGCCCGGGTCATCGCCATGCCGGTGTCGCATGCGGGGCCGACGGTGGGGTACCGCATCGAGGACAACGGCTTCTCGGTGGCCTATATCTCCGATCATGAGCCGGCGCGCGGCGTCGACTTCAAGTCGCTGTCGGCCGAGTGGATCTCCGGTTTCCCGCTGTGCGAGAACGTCGACGTGTTGATCCACGACTCGCAGTACAGCGCCGAGGAGTACGAGACCCACGTCGGCTGGGGCCACTCGAGCATCGATCACGTCGTCCACCTGGCGAACAAGGCCAAAGTCGGCCAGCTCGTGCTGTTCCATCACGACCCGGGCCACTCCGATATGCAGCTCGAAGCCATGCACGCCTACGCCTGCGAACTCTGGGAAGGCGACTCCCCGCCCGTCCTCGCCCACGAAGGCATGGAACTCGACCTCTCGTAGGTCCCGCCTGCGTCGAATCGGAGGCGGCGGGGCGGCGCCGGCCGGGGTGCGCCAAGTATCGATTTCGTTGCAGATTCGCGCCGGAACCCGATTCGACGGCCAAAACGGTCGCCAAACATGACCGATTCGCGATTCCGGCGCGAGTTTGCAACACCGGGAACCGCGGCCGCAGGTCGAGGACGCGCACCCCGTCGTCATAGTGATCGGTCATGAATGTCCAGACCCAACTCCGAATCCTCGCCGCGGTCGACGCCAACGCCGGCGTTCTCACGCCTGAGACCGCGGCGCTCCTGGGCATCAGCCGGACGCTCCTGACCCGCGCCCGCAACGAAGGCATCCTCGACCGCCCGACGCGTGGCGTGTACGTCCGTCCCGGCAACGTGGTGTCCCTCGCTGCAATCGACGCGGCCCGAATCGGTCCGCCTGCGGTCCTGTCCCACCGCGGCGCCGCAAGTTTCTACGGATGGGACGGCGTGCAACCCGGAGCGATCGAGTGGAGTATTCCGCACACTCGCCACCCGGCGATTGCCGGGGTTCATCTGCGTCGTCGCTTCGACGACCTCGACGTCGTCGAGCGGGATGGTTTGCTCGTCACCTCGCCGGCGCAGACCCTGGCCGACCTCGGGCACGTTGTCGAGACCGACATCGTCGAGCGGGCGATCGAATCGGCGTTGCGGGAGGGCGACATCACCGATTCCGCGCTGCGCGCCTTCGCCGCCCCCGCATCGCACCGGCCCGGCGCGCCGACGCTACGGGTCGCCCTGAACCGACGGCCGGAGGGTGCGCCACACACTGACAGCGACGCCGAAACGCTGTGTATACAGGTCTACCGCCACCGCGGTGTGCGCGACCCGGTGCGGCAATATGAGATCTGGGACGACGACGTCTTCGTCGCCCAAGTCGACCTCCATTGGTGGCCCATCCCCTTCGGCGTCGAAGTCGATGGTCTCGCGTCTCACGCGACCCCCGACGCGTTGCAATACGACCTCAATCGCGCCAACCGCATCGGCGACGCACAGCACCTGATCCGCCGGTTTACCTATTGGGACGTCGTCCGCCGTCCCGCATACGTCTGCCGGGAGACGTTGCGAGGGCTCGCGATCACCGAGGCGCTGTTTGCAAATTCGCGACGGAAGCGCCAGATCGGCCGATAACTACGCCGCATCGAACGATTTCGCCCATTCCGGCGCGACTTCGCAACGAAATCGATACTTGGCGCACCGGGCCGGTACGGGGTTGAGCGGGGCGCGGGCGGCGGGGCGGCGTTACGGCGTGAGGCGGTTGGGGCCGCGGAAGAGGAAGGTGGCTTCGCGGATGGACTCGAGGCCGAGCATCACCATGAGGAGGCGGCCGAGGCCGAGGCCGAAGCCGCCGTGGGGCGGGCAGCCGAATCGGAAGATGTCGGCGTAGAAGCCGATCGACTCGAAATCCATCCCCAGTTCGGCCGCTTGTCGCTTGAGCACGTCGTAGCGGTGCTCGCGTTGCGCACCGGTCGTCACCTCGATGCCCTTCCACAAGAGGTCGAAGCTGTTGGTGACGTCGGGCCGGTCGGCGGGACGCAGGTGGTAGAAGGGCCGGGCCGTGATCGGGAACTCGGTCAGGAACACCCACTCGTGTCCGTGCTCCTGGCGCACCAACTCGGCGATCCCGCGCTCCCCCGCCGGATCGAGGTCGCCCTTGTCGCCGGGACCGGGGCGCCAGTCGGTATCGCGCTGTAGCCACTCCCGCGCGTCGGCCATGGACACCCGCGGGAACGGCACGTCGGGGACGACGACGCCCAGGTCGGGGAACCGGTCGGCCACCGCGGCCACGCTGCGTCGCAGCCACTCCTCCTCGAACCGCATGACGTCCTCGTGCGACTCAACCCACGCCATCTCGGCATCGACGCCGGTGAACTCGGTGGCGTGGCGCGACGTGAACGACGGCTCGGCCCGAAACACGGGCCCCACCTCGAACACCTTCTCGAACCCCGCCGCGATGGCCATCTGCTTGTAGAACTGCGGCGACTGCGCGAGGTAGGCCTGCGTGTCGAAGTACTCGACCTTGAAGACCTCGGCCCCCGACTCGCTCGCCGCGCCCATCAGCTTGGGTGAGTGCAACTCGAGGAAGCCCTGGTCGACGCAGACCTCGCGCATCGCCGCCTCCAGCACCGTCTGCACCTCGAAGATGCGCCGGTGCTCGGGCGTGCGCAGGTCGAGGAACCGCCAGTTCATGCGCGTGTCGAGTCCGGACTTCTCATCCATCGGTAACGGCGTCTCGGCCAGCGACAAGACCTCGACCTCGTCGAGCACGACCTCGAGGCCGCCCAGCTTCACCTGCGCGGCTTCGACCACCTCCCCGCTCACACGGATGGCCGACTCGAGCGTGAGACCGTCGAGGACGTCACCGAGCTGGTCGTCGCCCTCGTCCCTGGCGTGCAAGAGCTGCGCCTGCCCGGTGTGGTCGCGCAGGACCACGAACTGCATCTTCTTCTGCAGACGCAGCACGGCGACGAAGCCATTGAGGGTGACGCGCTGGCCAATCCTGGCCGGCAGCTCCGCCACCAGTGCGCGTTCGATCATGACAGCCGTTTCCTCACCGCGTCGGTGATCGCATCGCGTGACACGGTCTCGGGCTCGCCCTTCTCCGTGAGCGTTCGCAGTTGCACACCGTCGGGTTCGATGACCACGGCCAGGCGAGCACCAGACCTCAGAGCGGCGGTCATCTGCTTCTTGAACGGTCGGTTGTCGAACGCCCGGTCGGCCGACACACCGGCGCGGCGCAGCTCGTCGCTCACGTCCCGCGCCGCCTCGCCGCCCATGGTGTCGACGACGAACACGTCGACGATGCCCTCCGGTGCGGGGAACGCGCCCTCGGCGTCGCAGGCGAGAAGGATCCGCTCGATGCCCAGTCCGAACCCGATGCCGGGCGTGGCCGGCCCACCGAGCGACTCGACCAGCCCGTCGTAACGGCCGCCCCCACCGGCACCGTTCTGCGCGGCGTCCATCGCCTCGGCCGCAAACTCGAACGTGGTGCGGGTGTAGTAGTCGAGGCCCCGCACCAGCTTCGGGTCGATCTCGTACCTGACCCCGACCGCGTCCAGCCCCGCCCGGACGCGCCCGAAATGCGCCTCGCACTCAGCACACAAGTGGTCGAGCAACCGCGGCGCGTCGGCGGTGGCACTGATGCACGCGGCCCGCTTGCAGTCGAGCACTCGCATCGGGTTGTCGGCGACGCGATCGCGATGCTCGTCGCACAGCTCGACGCGACGGGTGTCGAGGTACTGCTGCAGCTGGTCGCGATAGCCGGGGCGACACGCGCCGTCTCCCAACGACGTGACCTTGAGCACGACGCGCCGCAGCCCGAGGTCGGCGTACAACCCGGCCGCCAGCGCGATCACCTCGACGTCGAGGTCGGGGTCGTCGGATCCCAGCACCTCCAGACCCAGCTCGTGGTGCTGGCGGTAGCGCCCCTTCTGCGGCCGCTCGTAACGGAACTTCGGGGTGACGTACCAGACCTTCCACGGCGTGGTCGGGCGGTGCTCCACGAACGCCCGCGCCACCGGCGCCGTGCCATCGGGCTTCAGCGCGATGTGGCGGCCGCCCTTGTCCTCGAAGTCGTACATCTCCTTGCGGACGACGTCGGTCGACTCCCCCAAACGGAGAAACACGTCGACGTCTTCGAACATCGGCAAGACGACAAGCTCGTACCCCGCGGCAGACACCCGCGCCGCGTACCGCGCGATCAGCGCGCCGTAACGACGCGACTGGGGCGCCAGCACGTCGAGGGTGCCCTTGGGCGCGGTGAACTTCGGAGCCATCGCCCGGAGGCTACCGGGCGTTGTCGACGCCTCCGATGACTTAGCGCTGGATGGCGTCGAGGCAGGAGTGGAAGGCGGCGGTGGCCGCCTGGGACGCCTGCTGGAACTTCGTCCGGGCCGCTTCCAACGCCGCCTGCTGGTCGTCACGGGGCAGGTCACGGGCCCGACGAACCGCAGCACGGAAGTCGTTCTGCGCTTTCGTCCGGGACCGCTGACCGGCGATCACGCACCGCCTGACCTCGGCCCGGGGCCCGGCGGCGTGACTCGTCGCCGCGTTGGCCACGTTGAACGGGTTAGCGAGGAGGACGCCGCCGGTTATCGCAACGCCGACCGCCAACTTCCGCACGATGGATCTCATCACAATCCTCTCTTTCCTTACAGGTGTCGAGCGAGCCGTTGCATGATCACGGTTGCCGGCTGGCAGACCACATACCGACGACGGCGCCCGGCGGTCAGCAGCGCGAAGCCCAGCGCGAGCGTGAGTGTGCCGGCGAGCGTAAGAGTGCTGATGGGTCCGCCGGTTACCCGGAGAGTGCCCGTGGTCGGGCGCGTGGTCACCGTGGTCGCGGCGACGACGGTGATCCCGATGGTGGCCCGTTGTGTGTTGGAGGTCACGATGATCTGATGCGGGCCGGGGTCGAACCCTGCCGGGATCGTCACCAGCGTGCTGAACCGCCCGGCCGAGTCCGTTCGCACCATCCCCAGCGAGACGGGCGTGCTTTGCAGCGTGATTTGCAGGGTTTCGTCGGCGCCCCACCGTGTCCCACTGAGCGTCGTTTGCCGGCCGGCCACCACCGTCGACGGATCGACGGCGAGAGTTGGCGCCCCAGCGTTGAACGACAACGTGCCGCTGCTGGCGGCAAAGTTCGCGTCACCGGAATACGTCGCGGTGATCGTGTGTGCTCCCTGCGTGATCGTCGTTTCCGGACTGGTGGCTGAGCCGTTCGTCAACGCGACCGGCCCGCCGAGGTCGGTGCCGTTGTCGTTGAACTGGACGGTGCCCGTTGGCGTCACCGTCCCTGAAGCTGGTGCGACCGTGGCGGTGAACGTGACCCGATCACCCGCCGCCGGCGTGGCCTTCGAGGCAGTGACGCTGGTCGACGTCCCCTTGCCCTGCACTTCCTGCTGCAGCGTGCCGGTACTGGGGTTGAAGTTGGCGTCGCCCGAGTACACGGCGGTGATGGTGTGCGTCCCCTTCGCGAGCGAAGCCGTCGACGTGGTGGCGGTGCCGTTGGCGTCAAGGGGTACGGCTGGTCCGAGGTTGGCGCCGTCGGCCTTGAACTGCACGGTCCCAGTCGGCTTGGCCCCGCCCGACGCCGGCGTCACTGTCGCCGTGAACGCCACGTTGTCGCCCACGGTCGACGGGTTCTTCGACGAGGTGACGGCGGTCGTCGTCGCGGTCAGATCGGCCTGCACGACACGGAAGTTGCCGCTGTCGGCGATCAGGGTCGGGTTGCCGTCCGACGAGATCGTGTCCAATCCGAACGTCGGCGCCTTCAGGTCGTACGTGCCGGTCTTTCCCTTCTGACCAACCGACGTGATGAGGGGGGCGCTGGCGCTGCCGCTGGTGGGCGCGCCGGCGAACTTGGCGATCCCGCCGTCGGTCGACGAGGCGACCAGCGTCGTGCCGAAGCCACTGAGGTCGATGGGGTGATCGTTCTGGATGGTGAAGGTCGCCGCCGGCGCCGCGTTGTTCGCCAGTGTGTCGTAGCGCTTGATCGATCCAATGCACCCGCCCTGCGGGAAGTTGGCGACGAACAGCTTGCCGCCCACGAACGTCACCGCCTTGGGGTGACATACGGCGTCGGTGATGACGACATCGGGTGTCGTGTTGTTGTTTGCGCCCAGGACATCGAACGCGACAACCCTGTTGCGGTTGTCATCGGCCGCCCACAGGCGGTTGTTACCGATGGCCAGGCCGCGAACGAACGAATCGGCGTTCCCGTTCTTCGTGGAGATCTCCAGGGCGAAATTGCCGGCTGGCGTCGCCGCGCCGTTACCGACCGTTGTGAACGTGTCGGTCTTCGCCTTGGTGAACTTCAGGATGCGGCTGTTGCCGGTGTCGGCGACGAACAGATTCCCGCTGCTGTCGACCTCGATGCCCTCGGGCTGGTTGAGGCCGTCGAGCTCGCGGTCGGGCGTTGTGCAGTCCTGGGCCGCCGCGACCGACGGCCAGCTGTACACCCGCCCTGCCGTTGAGCTGCCTTGCTCGGAGTTACGGAAGTCGCTGACCCACACGCGCCCGCCGTCTTCGATCTTCACCGCGACCGGGCCGAAGTTGTCGGGGTTTCCGTTGTTGTCGAAACCCTTCCACGAGGCGTTGTTCGGACAACCAAGAGATCCCGTGCCGGTGTTGGTCGCCTGCCCGAGCGGCGCCGGAAGGTTGCCCGGGTCACTCGACGCCGGACCCGTTGCGAAAACGAATGAACCGGCGAGGATGGCCGCGCAAAGTCCGACCGCCGCGTGGAAGCGGCGATGGGCCCCCCTGTAAGTCATGGCCGGGAATATTAGCGCGGGCCGTCGCAAACGCGTGGCTTGAGTCAACCCCCCTTGCCGGGAAGCACGCGGTACGCGTCGTACACCGAATCGATGCGCTTGATGGCGGCGATCAGCGAGTCGAGGTGCGAGGGGTCCGCCAGTTCGAAGTCGAACCGCATGCGGCTCACGCGGTCGGAACCGGCGGCGGTGGAGCTGGCCAGGATGTCGACGTGGTGCTCGGACAGCACGCGGGCGACGTCGGCGAGGAGACGGGTGCGGTCGAGGGCCTTGACCTCGATCGACACGACGAACACGCCGGTGCGGTCGCGGTCCCACTCGACCTCGATGACGCGCGCCGCGTCGCCGCCGGTCGTGAGTGACAGTGCGTTGGCGCAGTCGGACCGGTGCACCGACACGCCGCGACCGCGGGTCACGAAACCGATGATCTCGTCGCCCGGCACCGGCGTACAGCAACGCGACAGTCGGATCATCACGTCGTCGAGGCCCTCGACGTACACGCCGATCTGCTGACGCCGCGTCGGCCGACGGCGGGGCTGGCGCGCCGTTGCGGGGAGTTGCTCCTCGTGGTCGCCGCCGCGCAACTCGCGCGCCAGACGCTGCGCGACGGAACGGGCTGAGACGTGCCCGTCGCCGATCGCCGCGTGGAGCGCTTCGAGGTCGGTGTAGTTCATCGACTCGGCCAGCTTGAGCAGCAACGGCGACGACGCCAGCTTCTGCACGGGAAGTCCCTCGCGCCGCAGCGTCTTCATCAGGTCCTCGCGGCCGTTGTCGATGGCATCCTCGCGGCGCTCCCGGCTGAACCACTGACGGATCTTGTTGCGAGCCCGCGGCGAGGCCACGATCTTCAACCAGTCGCGCTTGGGCCCCGCCTGCGGTGCCTTCGAGGTGAACACCTCGACGGTGTCGCCCGACGACAGCTTCGAATCCAGCGGCGCCAACCGGCCGTTGATGCGGGCGCCGATGCAGCGGTGGCCCACCTCGGTGTGGATGGCGTAGGCGAAGTCGACCGGTGTGCCGCCGACCGGCAGCGTGATCACGTCGCCCTTGGGCGTGAACACGAACACCTCGTCCTGCTCGAGGTCGAGCTTGAGGGTCTCGAGGAACTCGGCGGGGTCGTTGGTCTCGCGCTGCCAGTCGACGAGGCGCTGGAGCCACGCGATGTCGGCGGGCGAGGCCTTCTCCTTGTAGCCCCAGTGGGCGGCGATGCCGTACTCGGCCCGGCGGTGCATGTCGCGCGAACGGATCTGTACTTCGAGCGGCTTGCCCTGCGGCCCCACGACGGTGGTGTGCAGCGACTGGTACAGGTTGAATTTGGGCGTGGCGATGTAGTCCTTGAAGCGACCCTGGATCGGCGTCCACGTGGAGTGGATGCAGCCGAGCGCCGCGTAGCAGTCGGCGTTCTTGTCGACCATCACGCGGATGCCGACGAGGTCGAAGATCTCGTCGAACTCCTTGCCCTTCACGACCATCTTCTCGTAGATCGAGTAGAGGTGCTTTGGTCGGCCGGTGACCTCGGCGGGTATTCGCAGCGCGCCCAACCGCTCGCGCACCTGCTCGAGCACCTGGGCCAGGTAGATGTCGCGCTCGGGCGAACGCACGGCGACCATCTGCTCGATCTCGGCGTACACCTTCGGGTGCAGCACCGCGAAGCAGAGGTCCTCGAGCTGCCAGCGGATGTCCTGGATGCCGAGGCGATGGGCCAGCGGCGCGTAGATGTCGAGCGTCTCCTGCGCGGTGCGCTTCTGCTTCCACGTCGGCATGGCGGCGATCGTGCGCATGTTGTGCAGGCGATCGGCCAGCTTGATGATCAGGACCCGCCAGTCCTTGGCCATGGCCACGAGCATCTTGCGCATGGTGGCGGCCTGTTGCGCTTCCTTGGACTCGAAGTGGAGGCGGTCGAGCTTGGTGACGCCGTCGACGATGGCGGCGACGTCCTCGCCGAAGCTCTCGGCCAGCTGTTCGAGGCCCACGCCGGTGTCCTCCACCGCGTCGTGCAGGAGCGCAGCGGCGACGGTCACGTCGTCAAGGCCCAACCCGGCCACGATCGCAGCCACGGCGACGGGGTGACTGATGTACGCCTCACCCGAGCGCCGAGTCTGTTCCTGGTGGGCGTCGGCGGCCAACTGGTAGGCGCGGACGATGAGGCCGGTGTCGCTCTTCGGATGGCGCAGCCGGTACAGGTCGAGGACGGGGCCGAGCGCCTCGTTGCCCGACGCGGACTGTCTGCGCCACGGCAGTACGCGATCGGCTGTCGCCATCCCTCCTCCTTCTAGCTGTACGTGATCAGCGAAACGAGTTCCTGTCCTGACAGCTTCCCGCGACCGCCGAGGAACGCAAGCTCCACGACGAAGCCAAGCCCGACCACCTCGGCGCCCAGCCGTTCCGCCAGAGCGAGAGTGGCGGCCGCGGTGCCGCCGGTGGCTATGACGTCGTCGACGATGACCACCCGTTCGCCGGGGTTGATCGCATCGCGGTGCACTTCGAGCAGGTCGGTGCCGTACTCAAGCTCGTACTCCTCGCGCTCGATGGCCGACGGCAGCTTGCCTGGCTTGCGGACCGGCACGAACCCGGCGCCGCAGCGATAGGCGACCGGCGCCGCGGTGATGAAGCCCCTCGCTTCGATACCGAGCACCTTGTCGATGTGCTGGCCGGTGAACGCGTCGGCCAGCGCGTCGATGGTGAACCGGAACGCGTCGGCGTCGGCGAGAAGCGGGGTGATGTCTTTGAACGCCACGCCCGGTTTGGGAAAATCAGCGATGTCGCGGATGTGCTCTTTGAGCCATCCCGCATCTGCTCCCATAGAGGGAGGTTACTAGCGGTGCCGTTCCGCCCCGTTAACGGCGCCGGCCGCGCTTGCGGCCGCGCGGCGGCGGGCGACGGGGCGCAC
>JACDEA010000042.1 GCA_013816725.1 Actinomycetota bacterium | reverse complement strand
GGCACGGGCCGCACCACGACGCCCAGACGTTGACGACCACCGGCCGGCCGCGCTGGCCGACGACCACGGCTTCAAATTCCTTCTCTGTCAACGGCACCAGTGGCGTTGATGGCAGCGCCGCCGGAGCTCCGGTTGCGGCGAACCCCACCCCACCGGCCGGCGTGGCGCAGGCGGCGACGAGCGACAGGGTCGCTACCAGCGCGCCGAGGTGGCTCCTCGAGCCCAATTGCAAGCGGCTGCGACCCATGACAGCGTGTAGTAGATCACCAACTACGGTGTGTTGTACGTATGCCGTCGCCCGTTCTGGCATTCAATGGCGCCGAGTCGCTCGGCGGTGTGGCGGTCCTCGCAGGCGCCCTGCTGGTCCTCGCGCTGTTTGCATTGTTCGACGCCGTCGCTAGCCGCGTCAGGGAGCGCTATGCGCAAGAACACCGTTTGCGGAGGACCCGCGAGGCGCTCAGGCGAGCGTCGCAGAAGAGCGTCGCGCCCCGGCAACAGGACCGCTAACGCGGGCAGAGGTGGGTTAACGCAGCGAGCAGGTCGAGCTCGGACCGGGTCCCGATCAGCGCTGCGAGAGCGAACCCGAACGCCCCGACAACCGAGGCGCCCACCAGCAACGACCGCGCCAGGCTGCGCGCGGGAGCGGGCGACGTCAACGCGTCCAGTCGTTCTGCGATCGTGGCCGGCCCGGCGAAGGCGGCCACGCCCGGCGAGCTGGTGGATTCCGTCACTCGCCACAGCGCCTCGCGCACGACCGAGCGCTCCGCGGCTGACGGCCCCGCCGCCTCTTCGTCTGCCCACCGCTCGAGCGCCGTCTCGAGTACATGGCAGCTCAGCCTCGCTACGGGCACGTACCAAAGTGCAGAACGGATAGCGCCTGACATCAGCAGAAGGCGAGCATGACGGTGCTGTAAGTGCGCAGCTTCGTGGCGGACGACCGCGTCCAGTTGTTCGGGCGTGAGGGTCTCGACCAGCCCGGCGGAGACAACCACTTGCGCCGGCGCGCCATCGGTGCTTATCGCGATCACCTCGTCGCATGGCAGGACGACGAGTTCGAACCGGTCGTGGGCGGTGTGCGCACCAAGCCATGGCTCGACGTGTGCGCGATGTCGGTTGTCTTTGATCCGTCGCCGCTCGCGGCGAGCGCGAACTCCGGTGAGACCGACAAGGACGGCCGCAATCCAGCCGAGCCCGCCGGCGACGACGGGGTTGACGCCACCAAGGACGCGGTCGCAGGCGTTGGCGAGCCCGCCGGCGTGGAGCGTCCGCAGTACTCCCGGCAGCGCCACACTCACCAGCCCTACTTGCCACAGCACTGCGCCGGCGAGGAGGCAGACGGCGCAAACCCGTGCCCATCGCGCCGGCGGCATGCGCCTCCCGATAGGGCGAAGGCTCAGCGGAACCGCGAGAACGAGGAACGCCCCGACGAGTAGCAGTCCGGTCACGGCTTGCGCTCGGCCAGCAACCGGCGTAACTCGGCGCGCTCAGCCGGGCGAAGCTTCTTGACGAAGTGGTTCAGCGCGCTCGTTCGGTCGCCGGCCGCGGCAAGGATCTCCCGCATCCGCGCGGCGGAGTGCTCCGCGCGCGTCATGATCGGGTGATACGCAAACGCACGACCTCGCCGTTCGCGTTCGAGGCGACCCTTGTTACAGAGCCGCACCAGGATCGTCATGACCGTGGTGTAGGCGAGATCGCGCTCGTGACCGATCGCGTCGTGCACGTCGCCGGGGGTCATCCACCCGCCGTCGCGCCACAGGGTGTCCATGACGGTCGCTTCGAGTTCGCCCATCGCGAGCTTCGCCACGCTCACCCCTTTCGGCAGAGCCAGGTTACCGAGGGACCGACGTTCGTCGCTGTATCCGGTCATTGGCCAACGTCGATGAATCATCGTCTGGCGAAGTTGACCGCGAGGGAAGTGCCCGCCCCTACCGCGGCGGCCGTAGCCCAACGATCGTGATCGAAACGAGCCGGGCGACCGCAGCTTTGGACCGGACGCCGCTCGCTGCCCGAAGCGCGTGGAGGCAGTAGCTCGCCAGCTCGTCGGCTGCGATGTCGTCGCGAACCTCGCCATCCTCAATGCACTCGACGACCAATTCGCGGATGAGCTCGGCGACCTGCTGCGCACCTTGGGGAACCTGGTCGTCCCGGTGAAGGAACGACACCAAGTCGGCATCGTGTCCGCCGTGTGACTCGTGGAGGATGCGCGCGTATGCCTCGAGCACCGCCTCAAGACGTTCACTGGCACTGCCGGCTTGATCACGCACCTCGGCGAGAGACTTGACATGGCCGGAGATCTGCTGGTCGTGCCAGGCCAGGGCGATCGCCTCGACGTCGGGGAAGTACTTGTACAGGGTGGCTCGCCCGATCCCTGCTGCCTCGGCGATCTGCGACATCGTCACCGAGAGCAAGCCGTGCTCGGCTACGAGCGCAGCGGTCGTATGGAGAATCGCATCGCGTACTTCGCGACGGTGTGACTCGACGGTTTCCGTCCACAACTTCGGCACCGAAGGAGTATACGCTGCGCCGCTATTTAGACAGAGTGACTTGACAGAGACAGTGTGTCTCGGTAAACAGAAGTGATGGACGACCGCCCCCGCTACCCCAACTCCGCCGACGACCCAGACAATGCGCCAACGGGCGGAAGATCACGATCGTCGAAGATCGTTATCGTCACCCTGATCGTGCTGTTGGTGGTGTTCGTGGGTCTCCACCTCGCCGGCGTCCGTCCCGGGCATTGACCCGCCCCGCGATTGCCATGCCGACCGATCGCACGGTCGTCGATGTTGACTCGGTGACAAAGCGATACGGCGAGGTTGTGGCCGTCGACAACGCAACATTCGGACTACCCGCGGGCAGCATCACCGGTTTCTTGGGTCCAAACGGTGCCGGGAAGACCACGACGTTGCGGCTCCTGCTCGGCCTATCAGAGCCCACAAGCGGGCAAGCGCTCGTCTTCGGGCGTCGCTTTAGGGACCTGGACCAACCGATGCAGACCGTTGGTGCCGTGCTCGAGTCTGATGACTTCGATCCCGGTCGCGGCGGCCGAGATCACCTGCGCGTGCTTGCGCGTGCAGGCGAAGTTCCCGAGGAGCGGGTCGACGCCGTGCTCGATGTCGTTGGGCTGACTTCCGCCGGAGGGCGTCGCGTGCGCACGTATTCGCTCGGTATGCGCCAGCGGCTCGGAGTCGCGGCTGCTGTCCTGGGCGAACCGCAGCTGCTGGTGCTCGATGAGCCCGCGAACGGCTTGGATCCTCAAGGAATGCAGTGGCTGCGGAGCTTTCTCCGGAGCTTCGCGGAGGGCGGTGGAACGGTGCTCATCTCGAGCCACGTGCTCGCCGAGGTCGCGCAAACGGTCGACCAAGTCGTGATCATCAACCATGGCGAGATTGTCGCCGACTCCCCTCTCGCGGCACTGACGAGCAAGCGGGTAACGCTCGAGGACATCTACATCGATCTCATCAACGAGACAACCGCGTGACCACCCTCATACGCGCCGAACTTCTCAAGCTGCGCACCAGCCGAGGAACGCTCGGCCTGGCCACTGCGCTATTGGCATTGGTGTGCTTCGTCGTTCTCCTGCATGGTTTCGCTCTGCCGAAGGACTTCGCGGTGCACGGACGAGTCGCCGATGGTCAGATGAAGGTATTCGGCTGGGGCGAGCTGGGCGCGCTCTTCGCCGGGCTGCTCGGCGCGTTGTCGATTACCGGCGAGCTGCGACACGGAACCATTCGGCCCACGTTCCTCGCTACACCTCGGCGAAGTCGGGTCATCGGGGCCAAGGTCGTGGCCGTCGGCCTCGCTGGGCTTTTGTTCGGTCTCGCGGCCGAGCTGCTGGCGATTGGACTTGGCGCGGCGGCGCTGGGCTTGCGCGGCATCCCTATTCGACTCGATGGGAGTGACTACGCGCAGCTGCTGACTGGCGGCGTCATCGCCGGCGCATTGTGGGCGCCGCTGAGTCTCGGCCTCGGCGCGTTGGTTCGCAACCAGGTCGCGACGGTCGTCGGCCTGTGCGCGTGGCTGCTGTTCATTGAGAGCCTCTTGATCGGCCAGGTTCCCGGCTTCGCTCGGTACCTCCCCGGTGCCGCCGCGGCCGCGATCGGTGGCGCCACGCTCATGGGCGACGTGCCGACTCATCCATCACTACTGGTGCCGGTCGCGGGTGCCCTTTTGCTCGCCGTTTGGGCCGCGCTCGCGGTGCTGATCGGAATCGTGTCGACGGTGCGTCGGGACGTCCCGTAACCGAACACGACGCGATCGCGACGAGACTCGTGGTAGCGCACGTAGGAGGCGCGGAATATGTCAATCTCGGATAGCTGAGCCGGTCCGAAATGACTGTGCCTCAGACCGACGCGAGGAGCATGCTGTCGGTTATGACGGTTCCGTCCGACAACCAAGATCGCTGGTGTGTCGATGTCGTGCTTCGGGCGCTTGGATCCGCCGATTCGGAGGATCGGGTGGTTGACGCAGTAGCAAAGGAATTGGCGAAGCAGAACGCGGGCGAACCGGGGACAGTGCGCTCGACATACAGCTACGACGCGCCTCCCCCGGACGGCTCGCTGGGTGTGTCGTGCTGGATCACCGCGCACTCCGCCGGCGCCGCCGCAGACGCGGGCGTTCGGTTGGTCTGCAGCGCGGCCCTGACGGTCACGGGACACGACCACCCGCTCTGGGATCTCCGACTTCTGCCGTCCAGTGCTGTGACTACTAGATCCGAGCAACCGAGCGGGACGCTGCTCCGTCGCGCGCACTCCTAATCCACACGGTGTTGCGTGGACAGGGTCGACCATCTCTTGCCGACCTGAGCCGGCGCGCTGACTCGAAACACGCCGACGGCGAGGAGCGCGATTGCGGCGAGCTCGACGACGATCGCGAACAACGAGTTGGCCATCGCTTCGTGAAAGGCGAACGCGCCGATCAGCACGCTGGCCAACGGATCGACAACAGTCAGCAGCGGGAGCGACGCGTCGAGTGGAGCAGCCTGGAACGCGGACTGGGCGAGGAGCATGCCTAGGACACCGCAAACCAGCAGCGCATAGGGCTGCCACGCGGCGAGGGCGTGGCCGATCCCGAGCGAAAGCAGGTGCGCGGAAGTCTTCGTGAGCGCGGCAGTGAAACCGTAGAGGAGCCCGGTAGCGGTGGCGAGAGCGCGGGCACGCGGAGCGCCCTCGCGGGCGGCACCGACGCCGACGAGTACGCCGGCGGGAACAAGAGTCGCCAGCGCGACGGCGATCCAAGCCCGCCGACTGGCGTCGTCAGTCCCAGAGGCGGGGTGCGCCACGACCAGAAAGGCGCCGAGACCGACCACCAGGGCGACCGCGCCCGCCCACTCGGTGCGGCGCAGGTCGCGGTTTGACAACCACGCGCTCAGGGGCAGAGCGATGAGCAATCCGGACACAAGCAGGGGCTGGACGAGGGCTAATGAGCCCAACCCGAGGGCGACGAATTGGAGCGCGTAGCCCCCGACGTCGGCCAAAAACCCGAGCAGCCACAGCGGACGCGTCGCCAGGCGGACGAGGAGGCCGGTGCGCATCGACAACGCGGCCGGCTGCGCGGCCGCGGCGCGTTGTTGAAGTACCGAGGCCAACGCATACGCTGTCGCCGAGCACAGCGCGACGACGGCGGCGGCCACGCGCGAACCCTACTCATACCTTCGCTAGGGAAAGATCGCACCGATGAGGTTCATGATCGTGTCGGCGAGCATGGGGGCGGGCCACGACGGCGCCGCCCGCGAGTTGTCGCGCCGCCTCGAGAGCGAGGGGCACAACACGCGCGTCGTCGATCTCCTCGACGCGCCGCCGCTTCGTATCGGGCCCGTCTTCCGCATCGGTTACGAAGCTCAGCTTCGCTTTGCTCCGTGGGCATATCAGCTGACGTATCGCCTCTGGTACCGGCTGCCCTTCCTCATCGGGCCCGTCACCCGCTTCGTCAACGCAATCGCCGGTCGTCGGCTGCTGAAGTGGATCCGTGAATTCAACGCCGACGTGGTCGTGTCCACCTATCCGCTGGCCTCGCTGGCGTTGGGACGGCGCCGGCAAAAAGGAAAGCTCGCGATACCGGTGGTGACGTATATCACCGACTTCGCGGTTCACCCGCTGCTGGTGCACAAGTTCGTCGATCTGCATCTCTGCGTGCATCCGCAGTCCGCCGTGAAGGCGGCCGGGAGGGTGCCCGGTCGCGTCGCCGCCCCGGGCCCGCTCGTAGCGCCGCGGTTCTTCTCCCGCCGACCGAGCGTTGCCGAGGCCCGTCGGCGCGTCGGTCTGCGCCCGGACGCGCGTGCCGTGCTCATCGTGGCCGGGTCGTGGGGCGTCGGCGACGTGGTCGAGACGTTCGACGTTCTGTCGCGGTCGGACAAGTACACCCCGGTCGTCGTCTGCGGCCGCAACGCGCCGTTGGCCGAACAGCTGCGCGCCCGGGGCGGCGGCCTCGTCTTCGGTTGGACCGACGACATGCCGCTGCTGATGCGAGCGTGCGATGCGGTCGTGCAGAACGCGGGCGGGCTCACCTGCATGGAGGCGTTCGCCAGCGGCGTTCCAGTGTTGAGCTTCCGGCCCATTCCCGGCCATGGTGTCGAGAACGCGGAGGACATGCATGCCGCCGGGGTGGCCGCCTATGTGCGCGATCCAATCGACCTGGTACCCACCCTGGACGTCGTCACGGGTGGGCAGCGGACCGCGATGCGTTCGGCCGCCAAGGCCATGTTCGCCGGTGACGCTGCGGCTGAGGCGCGTGACGCACAGAGCCTCGAGTCCCTCACTCCGCTGCGGCCGCGGAGGTCGCGCGTCGCCATCTCGATTGCCGGCGTCGCTGCCTTCTACGCGACCTTCACCGTCGGGGTCGGTGTCGCTGCCGCGCACGGCGTCGGTGTGAGCCGCGTTCCGCGCCACAGCGACAACGTGTTCATCGCGGTTCGCGTGTCCGGCGCGGCAGCCCGAGACGCCGCGGTCGAGAACGCGTTGGCGCGGCTTGGAGTTTCGGCTGTGGTCGACGGGCAGTTGGCGCGACAAGATACCGAGGCCATAACCAAGTTGAGCAACGCGGGCGTCGAGGTCGTCAACGGCGGCACCGGTCACCGGGTGCGCATCCGGGCCGAGCGCGCCGAGGAGGACGTCGCCGGTACCGGTCGCGCGATCGGCCGGGCGACGGGGGAACGCTGCCTGGCGTTCGTGCCCAATCGGCGGGTCAACGGCTATGACCTCGTCGCTGCTCGCTTGACCCACGAAAAGGTCGTCGTGGGTCCGACGATCTTGAAGCCGGGCGACAACGATGTGCTCCGCCTGCGCGCCGGTCGCGTGTATGTGATCGACGGCCGGTCCGTCGATCCCGCCGAACTGGTCGCCGCCCTCGACGCGTTGGGGGCGACGGCCGCGAGCTATCACGTCGTCCCCGCGCCTGTCAGCAGCTCGTGAAACCCATCGTGATGGCCGCCGGAATTGGCGCGGCCGCGGCCGTCGTTCACGCCGGGCCCATCATCACCAGCATCCGGCAGTTGCGCGTGCGGGCCTTCCCGGCTCTGGCCGGCGTCGGCAGCGCCACGCATGTCGCGCTGACCTTTGATGACGGGCCCGACCCCGCGTCGACGCCGTTGTTCCTCCGCGAGCTGGACCGGCTCCGCTACCGGGCGACGTTCTTCATGCTGGGCGAGATGGTCGACAAGCACCCATCAATCGCAGAGGAGGTGGCCGCGGCCGGCCACGAGATCGCCGTGCACGGATACCGCCACAAGTCACACCTCGAACGCACACCTGGGGCGGTGTTCGACGACGCGGCGCGGGCCGTCGACACGATCGCGGCGACGACGGGGACGGCGCCCACATGGTTCAGACCGCCGTATGGGAGCGTTTCATTCGGGACCTTGCGGGCTGCGATGCGGCTCGGGTTGGCGCCGGTGCTTTGGACTTGCTGGGGCCGGGACTGGCGACCCAATGCTTCACCAGACACCGTCGTGGCCGACGTCGATCGCGCCCTGAAACCCGGCGGCACCGTGTTGTTGCATGACAGCGATTGCACATCGGCGCCGGGCGCGTGGCGTTCCGGTCTCGGGGCGTTGGCGCCCTTGGCCGAACGCTTCGCCGAACTCGGGGTCGAGGTCGGTCCGCTCGGCCAGCACGGCGTCGCCAACAAGCGCCCACAAGTCGAAGGCCACGCCCAGGCGTCTGACCTGCTTTATCTAGAGGCGGCGAGCGGAATCGAACCGCTGTACAGGGATTTGCAGTCCCTTGCCTAAGCCACTCGGCCACGCCGCCCTGCGACGCCCAGACAGCAGACGTTCGCGAAGCAGGTTGAGGTTACTTGGCAGTAGCGGAGGGGCAGGCTACGAGCACCCGTGATCCCAGCCATCGCAAGTTCCACCGAGGAGCTAAGGGGTCACTCGGCGGCGGGGAGGGCGTCGGTCGACAAGGCGGCCAGCGGCGGCCGCTGACTGGTCATCACGTGGTCGACCATGCCGTACTCGCGCGCCGCGTCGGCGCCCATGATGAAGTCGCGGTCGGTGTCGCGTGCGACGCGGTCGATGGGCTGGCCGGTGTGCAGCGCCAGCACCTCCTCCATGCGCCGGCGCAGGAACTTGATCTCCGCCGCTTGGATCTCGATGTCGATCTGCTGGCCCTGCGCGCCGCCGTGCGGTTGATGGATGAGGACGCGCGAATTCGGTAGCGCGAACCGCTTGCCCGGGGCGCCGGCGGCGAGCAACACCGCGGCGGCCGACGCCGCCATCCCCATGCACACCGTCGACACCTCGCACGGAATGAGCTGCATGGCGTCGTAGATGGCGAACATGGCAGTGGCCGAACCACCGGGGCTGTTGATGTACAGCGAGATGTCCTTGTCGTCCTTCTCGGCGGCGAGATGAAGCAACTGGCCGACCACGAGGTTGGCGCTGGCGTCGTCGACCTGCGTCCCGAGGATCACGATGCGGTCCTTGAGCAGGCGCGAGTACAGATCGAAGGCCCGCTCGCCCATCGCTGTCTGCTCCAACACTGTCGGCACCAGATACCCGCTCACCGCGGCCTCCTATCACGCAACCGAACGGTTGCACCTTATCGCACCCGCGCCGTCGGTTGTGCAACCATTGAGTTGCGATGACGTCGATCCTCGTCGAGGCGCCAGTGGAGGAAGCGTGGGCCGCGGTGACCGACGCCGCTGCCCTGTCGGCCTGGTTCGGCGCCGACGTCGAAATCGACCCGGCACCCCTGGGGCGGGCGACCTTCCGCTTCCCCGACGGCTCGGTGCGGTTCGCCATTGTCGAGGAGGTCGACCCGCCCCGACGTTTGGCGTGGCGCTGGTGGCCAGCGCACCAACGCCACGCCGCCACTCGGGTCGCCCTCGAGCTGGAACCAGTGGCCGAAGAAACGCGGGTCACCGTGGTGGAGTCGGCCGCGTGACGGACGACAAGGACGAGAAGGTCGACGCGGTGTTCGCCGCGTTGTCCGACCCGACGCGTCGCGCCGTGCTGCGCGCCGTCGCCAGCGCCGGACAGATGACGGCAACGCAACTGTCGACGCAGTTCCCGGTCAGCCGCCAAGCCGTCACCAAGCACCTCAACGCGCTGAGCGACGCCGGACTCGTCCGCACGACCCGGCACGGCCGCGAGCTGTTCTACGCCCTGAGCCCGGCGCCCCTCACCGACGCGCTGGACTGGATCACCGACGTCGGCGCCGAGTGGGACGACCGCCTCAAGTCCCTCCGGACCTATCTTGCCGGGCACCAAAACCCCTAGCCTTGTGATTGGATTCACAAGGAGCGTGGCCAGTGAACCAGTACGACGTCCTTATCGTCGGCGGGGGGTTCGGCGGCGCGTTCGCGGCCCGGCGCTTGGAGCAGCTCCTCCGAGGGCGGGGTGAGCGCGTGCTGCTCGTCGCCGGCGAGAACTTCTTCCTGTTCTCGCCCCTGCTGCCCGAAGCCGCCTCGGGGACGCTCGAACCCCGCCACGCCGTCATCCCGCTGCGGGAGTTTCTACCCCGGACCGCGGTCCTCACCGGCCGGGTCACTGCACTCGATCCCGCCGCCCGTCGGGCCACGATCGTCGACCTCAACGGCGACACCCATGAGGTCGCCTTCCGCTCGTTGATCCTCTCCCCCGGCTCGGTGCCGACGACGCTGCCGATCCCGGGCCTGCTCGAAAACGCCGTGGGGTTCAAAACGCTGCCCGACGCGATCTGGTTGCGGAACCGCGTCTTGCGCCAACTCGACGCCGCCGACGCCACCGACGACCTCGCGCTGAGGCGCGAGCTCCTCACGTTCACGTTCATCGGCGGCGGCTACTCGGGCGTGGAGGCGCTGGCCGAGCTGGAATCGCTCACTCGGGACGCGCTGCGCCGCGCCTACCCGCGTTTACGCCCGAACGACCTGCGCTGGGTCCTCGTCGAGGCGGCGCCCACGCTGCTGCCCGGCCTCGACCCGCGGCTGGCGTCCTACGCCGAGCGGGCCCTTCGCCGCAAGGCCGTCGAGTTGCACCTGTCGACCCGGCTGGAGAGCTGCGTGGACGGGATCGTCCACCTGAGCGACAACGCCGTCGCGCCGTACACGTCCGCCACCATCGTGTGGACCGCGGGGCAACGCCCCAGCGAGCTGCCCCGTCGGATCGGGTTGCCGGTCGACGACCGCGGCCGGGTGCCCGTCGACTCGTACTTGCGCGTTCCCGGTG
>JACDEA010000446.1 GCA_013816725.1 Actinomycetota bacterium | reverse complement strand
CCGGAGCGCTGCTCGTGTGCCGCGCCGCGATGAAACCGCTGGCCACGCTGAACCGCCCCACCCTGCGCACCGTCGACGTGCTCACCAAGGAAGAAACCGTCAGCTTCAAAGAACGCACCGACGTCACCGCAGTGCCGGCGATGGGCGTAGTGGCCGAAACGATGGTGGCGCTCGTGCTCGCGGCGGAAGCGCAGCGAAAGTTCGGCGGCGACTCGGTAAACGAATTCGTGGCTAACCGCAACGCCTTCATTGCCGGCCTTGACTAGCAGCCAGGCGATAGTGCTGATCGGCATGCCCGGCGCGGGCAAGACAACGGTTGGCGCGGCCCTCGCGCAGCTCATGCAGTGGGGCTTCGTCGACGTTGACGATGTGGTCGCTGCCGAGGTGGGCGACATCCCGACCTACATCGAGACCCACGGCATCGACGCGTTCCGCGCCCAGGAAAGCGCGGCCCTTGACGTAGTTACGGGTGCCATTCGTGAGGGGGCAGCGCCGGCCGCCGTCGTCGCCGTCGGTGGGGGAGCGATCCTGGCCCAGGAGAACCGCATCGCGCTCGCCGCGACGGGTCCGGTCGTGTGGTTGCACGCGTCGATCGAAACGCTGCTCGACCATGTAGGCGACGGCTCCGGGCGACCATTGCTGGTCGACGGCGCCGAGGCGGCGCTGCGGCGGCTGCTCGACGAACGCGGTGCCCTTTACGCCCAGACCGCGACGGTGGCGGTGGCCGTCGATGGGCGCGATCCGAATGTGATCGCCGTCGCCATCGTGAAGGCGTTGGCGTCGTGATCGAGGTCACCGTAGACCTGGGTGAGCGCAGCTATCCCATCCTCATAGGCGCCGGCGTACGCCACGAACTCGCGCACTACCTGCCCGAGCGAACCCGACGGGTGGCGATCATCACGCAAGACGGCATCGGCTGGGCCAGCAACATCGCCACGGACGTGGACGAGTCGATTCACATGATCGGCAATGGCGAAGCCGCGAAGTCGCTGGGCACAGTGGAGATGCTGTGCGACGAATTCGTGAGTGCCGGCCTGACCCGGTCCGACACGGTGGTGGGTGTGGGCGGTGGCGTGGTCACCGACGTCGCCGGCTTCGCGGCGTCGGTTTATTACCGCGGCATCGCGGTGATCCAAATCCCGACCACGTTGCTCGGCATGATCGACGCAGCCATAGGCGGCAAGACCGGCGTCAATCTCACAGCGGGCAAGAACCTGGTCGGAGCGTTCTGGCAGCCGACTGCGGTGCTGTGCGACACCGAGGCGCTCACCACATTGCCGGCCCGTGAGATGCGCTCGGGCCTGGGCGAATTGGCGAAGTACCACTTCCTCACCGGCGACGACTTGGACGCGCTGCCGCTCGAAAAGCAGATCGCCGCCGCAGCGCAGATCAAAGGCCGAGCCGTCAGCGCCGACGAACAGGAGAAAACCGGCGTGCGGGCCAAGCTGAACTACGGGCACACGCTGGCGCACGCCCTCGAGACCGCCGGCCGCTACGACCTGCGCCACGGCGAGGCCGTCGCGATTGGCCTGGCCTACGCGGCCCGACTGGCCCAAATGTTGGGACGCATCGACGACGCCCGCGTGGCCGAGCACGTACGGGTTCTGGCCAAGCACGACCTGCCCGTATCGATCCCGTCGTCGGCTGATCCCGATGAGCTCGTCAGAATCATTCGCCGCGACAAGAAGTCGACCGGCGATGGGCTGACATTTGTCCTCGACGGCCCTCGTGGCGTCGAGCTGGTGTCCGAGGTGCCCGAAGACGTCGTGCTCGCCGCGATGAAACAGCTACGCGGTTGACCGCGTCCTCTGGGAGACTTACGGCGTGAGCAACGTGATTGCCCTTTTGCACGGGCCCAATCTGAACTTGCTCGGCCAGCGCGAGGTCGACATCTACGGCACCACCACCGAGGCCGACCTGCTCGCGTTAGTCGAAAAGGGCGCCGCGGGCCATGGCATGACCGTCGAGTTCTTTCAGTCAAACCACGAAGGCGAATTGGTCGACCAAGTCCACGTCGTGCGCCACACGTGCGCGGCGATCGTGATCAACGGCGGAGCCCTGAGCCACTACGGCTGGTCACTGCACGACGCGCTGGCCACCTTCGAGGGCCCCGTCATCGAGGTGCACCTGTCGAACACGTCGAAGCGTGAGCCGTGGCGCCACACGTCGGTGCTCACCCCGGTGGCGAGCGGCACGATCATGGGCCTTGGCCCCCACGGCTACGAATTAGCCGTCGACGCGATAGCGAGGTTGCTGAACAAATGAGCGCGCCACAGATGGATATCGTCGGGCGGATTGAGCGTTTACGCGCCAGCGAAGACGGCGCGGGCAGCGACGCCCTCCTCGTCACGAACCTCACCAACATCCGCTACCTCACCGGCTTCA
>JACDEA010000445.1 GCA_013816725.1 Actinomycetota bacterium | reverse complement strand
CCCGTGGGCTGGCGGAGCCGCAGCTCGAGGGCCAGCCCGAGGGCGCCGGCGGTGAGGTCCACGCGCTCGATGTCGCCTTCGGCCGGCGCCGGTCCCAACCGATCGATCACGGCCTTCTGGAAGAGGACGGGGTCGGCCAGCGTGAACGGATCGTGCACCACGATCCCGGCGGGCACGAACACCAGCCAACGTCGCGATAGGCCGTGCAGGGCGCGACCGGCGATCGCCGCGATCGCCGCGCCGGCCACGGCCGCGATGCCGCCGGCAACCCACCGGCGCGTCGCGAGGAGCAGCATCGCCGCCGTCGGTCCGCCGAGTACCGCCAGCCAGGCGAGCGCGGCGGGGCCGACCAGCACGACGCCGGGCGGTCGTAGCGGGTATCGCCGCTCGTTCGGGTAAGCGGGCCCGTTCACGAACACGCTGGCCGTCGCCGGCGACAACGCGGCGCCGCCGGCTACGAGCGCCACGAATGCCGCTATCGCCGTGGTCATCGCGCTGGGGCGGTCGCCCACCGCCGCGCCCACCACCACAACGACGGCACCGGGCGCAAGCACCCGCCACGTGGTCAGCGCCGCGGGATGGGGCACGAGGCACGCCACCAGACCCACGGCCCACGTAGCCCAGAGGGCAACGGCGACCGACAGGCGGGGAGCCGCGGACCATGCCTCGATCGCGCCGGCCAACGCCGGCCCGGCGGCCAGGGGCAGCAGTGCCCACGCGGCGCGGCCGGTCCAGACGATGAGGCGCTCGTTCATGTGCGGCGGGTTCTAGTCCGCCGGCGCAGCACGCGTCGCATGCCAGACTGACGCCATGGCCGAAGTGAGGCTCGTCGACCTCGATGTGATCCGGCGTTACAGCCTGGCTGTGCGCCAAGAAACGGCACCGGCCGAGGAGGTACTCGCCGTGCTCGACGCCAGTCGTGAGGTGGTGCTGGCCGCCCTCGATCGGCGCACGCCCTTCGAGAGGTAGACATTGAGCTGTACCGCCGACCCGGCGGCGCGGGCCGACGAGCTGCGGGCGCAGATCGCCCACCACAACCAGCAGTACCACGAGCTGGACGAGCCCGAGATCAGCGACGCCCAGTACGACGCGCTGGTGCGCGAGCTGCACCTGATCGAGGAGACGCACCCCGAGCTGGTCACTCCCGCCTCGCCCACCCAGACCGTCGGGGCGGCTCCGTCGGCCTTGTTCGCGCCGGTGCGCCATCGTCAGCGGATGATGTCGCTCGACAACGTCGTTTCCTTCGACGAGTTGCTGGCGTGGGGCAAGCGCATGGAGCGCTTCATCTCCGGCGACGTCGACTACGGCTGCGAGCTGAAGATCGACGGCGTCGCCATATCGATCGTCTACGAGAAGGGCCGCTACATGCAGGCGGCCACCCGCGGCGACGGCGCCACCGGCGAGGACGTCACGCCCAACATCGCTACCGTCGCCGCCATTCCAGAGCGTCTTTCATTGGCCAACCCGCCTTCACTCCTCGAGGTGCGGGGCGAGGTATACATGCCGGCCCACGCCTTCGAGGAGTTGAACCGCCGTCAAGCCGAAGCCGGGCTGCGGCTGTTCGCCAATCCTCGCAACGCGGCGGCCGGGTCGCTGCGCCAGAAGGATCCCAAGATCACCGCGGGCCGCGAGCTGTCGTTCTTCTGCTACCAGCTCGGCGCGTTGGAAGGCGGGCCGGGCCTTCGCCGCCACAGCGAGACACTCGACCTGCTGCGCGGCGCCGGTTTGCCGGTGAACCCTGAAGCCACTGTCCTCGACACCCTCGACGACGTTCACGGATTCTGCCGTCACTGGCAGGAGCACCGCCACGACCTGGGCTACGAGATCGACGGCGTCGTCGTGAAGGTCGACGACCTCGCGCAGCGGGGCGAGCTGGGCGCGACGTCGAAGGCGCCGCGCTGGGCCATCGCGTACAAGTTCCCGCCCGAGGAGCGCACGACCCGCCTCAACGACATCATGATCTCGATCGGCCGCACCGGTAAGGCCACGCCCTTCGCCGCGCTGGAGCCGGTCTTCGTGGGCGGCTCCACCGTAGGTCTGGCCACGCTGCACAACGAGGACATGGTCGCGCTCAAGGACGTGCGCCCGGGCGACACCGTGATTGTTCGCAAGGCGGGCGACGTGATACCCGAGGTGGTCGGGCCGGTCCTGTCGCTGCGACCGAAGAAGTCGGCGCCCTGGCGGTTCCCGGCGTCGTGCCCGTCGTGCGGCGGTGAGCTGGTGCGCCTCGACGGCGAGAGCGACACGTTCTGTGTGAACGCCCAGTGCCCCCGCCAGCGCGACGCCCGCATCGAGCACTTCGTGTCGCGAGGCGCGATGGACATCGAAGGTCTGGGCGAGCGGACGATCGCGCAGTTCACCGCGCTGGACCCGCCGCTGTTGCGCGACGTTG
>JACDEA010000041.1 GCA_013816725.1 Actinomycetota bacterium | reverse complement strand
CGTGATCGGCGAGGGCGCGGACCTCGGTGAGGTGACTGTGATCGGCGACGGCGCCGTCGTCCCGCCCGGCGCCCGCCTTCGCGGCGCCCGCCTCCCCGAAAGCGACTCGTAGGTGCGGGCCTTGGTCACCGGCGGTGCCGGGTTCATCGGCTCCACGCTCGTCGACCGGCTGCTGGCCGGCGGCCACGACGTCGACGTCGTCGACGACCTGTCGACCGGCGCGCTCCAGAACCTGGCCGACGCTCGCGCCGACCCCGACAACAAGCTCACCTTCCATCATCTCGACATCCGCAATCCTGGCCTGGGCGACTTGATGGAACGGCGGCAGCCCGAGGTCGTGTTCCACCTCGCCGCGCAAGCCGCGGTAAAGGTGTCGGTGGAGGAGCCGATCCGGGACGCCGAGATCAACGTGATCGGGAGCCTCAACGTGCTGGAGGGAGCGCGCCGCGGGGGAACGCGGAAGGTCGTGTACGCGGCCAGCGGCGGCACGCTGTACGGCGAGCCCGACGAGCTGCCGGTGAAGGAGTCCACGCCACCCCGGCCGCTCTCGCCCTATGGCGTGTCGAAGCGCGCTGTGAACGACTACCTCGTCGCCTACCGCGAGCTGTACGACATCGAGTTCACTGCCTTGGCCCTGGCCAACGTGTACGGCCCGCGCCAGGACCCGCATGGTGAGGCCGGCGTGGTCGCCATCTGGGCGGCGCGGCTCGTCACCGGTGAACCGTGTTTCGTCAACGGCGACGGCAGCCATACACGTGACTACGTGTTCGTCGACGACGTAGTTGACGCCTTCGCCCGCGCCGCCGAGAAGGGCAGCGGTCTGGTGCTCAACGTCGGCACCGGAATCGAGACGTCGAACCTCGAGCTGTATCGCACGATGGCGGCCGCCGCCGGCGGACCCAGCGAGCCGGCCTTTGGGCCCCCGCGTCCGGGCGACGTGTTGCGCTCGGCGCTCGATCCGGGCCGGGCCGCCATCCACCTCGGCTGGAAGCCGTGGACGGCTCTGAGCGACGGCGTCGCCGCCGTGCTCCGTCACGTGGCCGACCGCGGGTGACCACGCCGCACGGCGTCTTCGTGCAACCCTAAAGGGCTGTCTGGTCCGACGACGTCGGCGCCGGCCTCGAGCTTCAGCGAAACAAGTCCTCGTCGTAACGGCGGACGATCTCGGCCCGCACCGACCCTTCACGCAGCCATGCGGGATCGACCCCGCGGACGATTGCGGCGGCCACGCCGCTGGACTTTCCCATTACCAGCTCGGCCGCCGACGCGATCTCGTCGGCCACGGCGACCTCGGTGACCAGCAACTCGCGGCCATATGTGTCCTGCGTACCGCGGAGGTCGACGACCGCGGCGACGCCGGCGCAGCCCAAGGCGACGTCGGTCAACCCGCGCCGCCACGGGCGACCGAAGGTGTCGCTGATGATGACCCCGACCGCGAGCCCCGCGGTGGCGCGGATGCCGTCGCGAATCCGCCGGGCCGAGCGGTCGGCGTCGAGCGGAAGCAGCGCTACCTGACCGCGTTCCACGTTGGAAAGGTCGACGCCGGCGTTGGCGCACACGAAGCCGTGGGCCGTTTCGCTCACGATGAGGTCGCCGCGCCGGCGCAGCACGCGCACCGATTCCCGCTCCACGATGGCCTTGTGGGCCAGCGGGTCGTCGGGGTCGACCGCCTCCAGCCGGTTCTCCGCTTTGGAAACGACCTTCTGGGTGATGACGACGACGTCGCCGTTGCGTATGGACGCGTGGGCGAGGAGCAGGTCGGCCAGCAGGTCGCCCGGCTGCACCTGGGGCAACCCGGCGACCGGGATGACGGAGATCGTCACGCGTCGAGCACGACCTTGGCCAACGCGGCGGCGTCCTCGGGCGTGCGCATCACGGTGTGCGTGACCACGCACCGAATACCGGCGGCCTCGACCGCACGAGCCAGCTTCGCATCGGCGTCGTCGATCACCAGCGTGGCGGCCAGCGGTGCGTAGAGCCGGGCCACGCCCACGACCGACGCCTCGTGGCCCAGCTCGACGAGCATGCGATCGGCGGGGCCCTTGAGGGCGGCCCCGGCGACGATGGGGGAGACGGCGACCGTGTCGCGGCGACGGGCCTCGACCGCGTGCCGGAGGCCCGGCACTTCGAGCAACGGCCCGATCGACACGAACGGGTTGGAAGGGCAGATCACGACCCGCGTGGCGCCGGCGATCGCGTCGAGCACCCCCGGCGCGGGACGCGCTTCGAGCGCGCCGGCGAAGCGCACCGCCGAGATGGCCACGCCGTGCTGGCGGCCCACGAAATACTCCTGGAACCCGATCTCGCCTTCGCCCATCACCGTGACGCGCGTCTCGACGCGATCGTCGGTCATTGGTATGAGGCGGGCGCCCACGTCCCAAGCACCGGCGATCTCGGCTGTCACCTGCGACAGCGGTGCACCGTCAGAAAGCCGTTGCGTCCGGTACATGTGCGTTGCCAGGTCGCGGTCGCCCAGCCGGAACCACGTGTTGCCGCCGTAGCGCTCCAGCGCTTCCATGGCCGCCCACGACTCGCCGGCCAGGCCCCACCCGCGCTCGGGGTCTATCGCGCCGGCCAACGTGTACGTGACCGTGTCGAGGTCGGGGCTCACGTGCAGGCCGTGGAGAACGACGTCGTCACCGGTGTTGACGATCGCCGTCACGTCGCCGGGGGCGGCCACGGCGAGCAGGCCGCGCAACATGCGTGCCGCGCCCACCCCACCCGCCAGCGCCGTGATCACGCCGCCAGCCTACGAGACCCCTCGCCGGTAGCCTCGGGCGTCATCCCAGCGTAGGAAAGGCCACCCGATAAACTCCGCGACCCGAATCGTATGCGCATCCTTCTGATCACCGAGTACCTGCCGGCGACCTACGACGCCGAAATCACCGGCGGTGTCGAGGCTTACTGCCACTACGTGCGGCGCCATCTTTCCAAGGAGCATGAGATCGTGGTGCTGGCGCGACTTACCGACGGTCGCGTCTGGGATGACGCCAGCATCAGGTCGATCCCCGGCCGGCTGTGGTTCCTTGTCGCCACTTTTGTGCGCGGCCTCACCACGCAAGCCGACGTGATCGTAGGAACAACGAACGTGGTGCATGGCGTCGCATGGCTCGTGGCACGCCTGAAGCGGCGACCTGTCGTGTTCTGGTACGCCGACGTCCTCATAGGGCATTGGCGAAGCGACGGGTTTGGCAGGGCTGCTGGGTGGGTGGGTGAAACCGTCGAACGAGTCCTCCTCAAGCTCCCCGTCGACCGGTACATCGCGATCTCCGACAGCACGGCGGCGAAGCTGGTATCGCACGGCGTTCAGTCGCAGCGCGTCACCGTTGTGCCTTGCGGGTTTGAGCCTCAGCTCGTGGCGAGCGTCGTTCCGGCGGAGTTGCCTCCGCGTTCTGTGGTGACCGTCAGCCGGCTTGTCCCGTACAAGCGTGTGGATGTGGTTGTCCGAGCGGTGGCCGAGTTATACGCCGACTTCTCCGACCTGAGGCTCGTAGTGATCGGGCAAGGGCCCGAGATGGGAGGACTGCTCGGTCTCGCCGACGCGCTCGGTGTCCGTCAATGCGTCGACATTCGTGGCTTCGTCCCGTCGCATCGGGATGTGTTGGCGACCATCGCGGGGAGCGCGGTGCTCGTCTCTGCGAGCGAGATCGAAGGGTTTGGAATCGTGGTCGTTGAGGCGATGGCGCTCGGGGTGCCGTACGTGGTGAGCGACATTCCGGCACACCGCGAAGTCACCGGCGGCGGCGTCGGAGGCACCCTGTTCCCGGCCGGTGATCACGCGGCGCTGGCGACAGAGCTGAAGCGGCTGCTGAGCGATCCCCTCCCTGCGCGCGGCGCCCGCGACGCGGCACGTCGCCATGCGGAGAAGTATGCATGGCCGACGATCGCCCACGAGACGGCGAGGATCCTCGAGCAGGTTGTCGAGAACGCACGGATCGGTTCGACGGCGAGGCTGAGGTGACTTCTGTCTATCGAGAGGCAAAACGCCTGGTTGGAAGCGTGCGTTTCCACGTCGGTGAGCAGGGCGTCGCCGGTGCCGTCGCGGAAGTGGCCGACGTGGCCCGGTCGTACGCGCTGTACCCGTTCCTCCACCGGCGTTGGGAACGAGAGCCGTTACGGTTTCGAGGCCTGGACCTTCGCTACACGCGTCACCATTACAACCGAGCATGGCGCAACGAGCGAAGCGTCGAGCTGACGCTTGCGCTCGACTTCCTGGCGCAGACGCCGCCGGGAAGAACAATCGAGATCGGCAACGTCCTCAGCCACTATGTGCCTGTCAGCCACGACATCCTTGACAAGTACGAGGTGTCACCTGGCGTAATGAACGTCGACATCGTGGACTACCGGCCCGACGAGAAGTACGCACGCGTCGTCTCGGTATCAACGCTGGAACACGTCGGATGGGACGAACGACCACGTGAGCCCGACAAGGTCGTCCGGGCCTATCGGGCTATCCGGGACCTTGTTTGCGATGGGGGCTCGATCTTGTTGACGTGTCCACTCGGTCAAAACCCACATCTCGACGAGTACATCCACTCCGGCGCGATCGACTTCCCAATTCAGACGGCGATAAAGCGAATCTCGCGTGACAACCGGTGGCTAGAAGTTCCGCTCTCGGAGGTGCATGGCGCGCGGTACGGCGCGCCGTACCGAAACGCCAACGCCCTCTTCGTCGGCATCGTCCCGGGTCACGCGGGGTGGGGAGTCACGGTTCCAGCGACAGGTCGGTAATCGCTTCAAACAGGTTGGCCCCGTCGATACTGGCATCGCCGCGCAGGCGGCCGGCAAGGACAACTGCTTGGGCGGCCAATGCCGCGAGACTGCTCGCTGCTGACGCAAGTTCGACCCGCCAGTAAAGGCCGTTGCGCTCGAGCCCGACGACGATGAGGAAGGTCAGGACGCCGGCCGCCCACGCCCACGCCTGGCGGGCCTGCGCGCCCAGCGCGATGTTCGCCTGTGCGATCGCGGAGGCGATCATGAAGCCACCGGCGCCGATGGCGAGCATGCCTGCGGTCCGGCTCCCGAGTGCGAAGTCCCGACCGAACATGATCCGAACTACGTCCGAGCCCACGGTGAACGCGCCCGCGATGCCGACGAGGGCGGCCGCCGACAAGAACCAGATGAGTAGCCGGAACCCGCGCCGAAACTCGCTGGTACGTCCTTCGCTGACCAGCGAAGCGAGCTTCGGGAGAAGGGCGGACTGCACTGCTTGAAATAGGAACAGCGGTATGCGAGCGACCAGCAGCGCAGCAAGGAATCGTCCCGCTTCAGCTTCTTCGGATGGCGACGCGAGCAACCGGATGAACAGGGGCCCCAGGTTTGCGACTGCCATGGAGAGGATCGACCCGGCGAGCAATGCGCCCAAGGACGCGGAGATCTCCGCCCACGGCGCGGGCGGGCCATCTGTGATCAGACCGCGCTGGCCTGGAAGCGACACCAGCAGCCCGAGGAACGGCGCGGCACCCACCGCGAGGGCGTACGGGCCGACGTGGGCGGCGCCTGCCAGCGCCAGTGCAACGCAAATGATGAAACGGGCCACCGCTTCGCCACCCAGCTGTCTCGAGTACGCCCCAAATTTGCCCATGCCTGACATTGCGCCGCGGACCAGGTGGCTGGCGCAATATCCGGCGATGCCCAGCAGCCACGCGGCCAGCACAACGGATTCGCCGCTGAACAGGCGATCGGCGACTGGACGCCAAGCGGCGATGGTGGCGAGGGCCACAACCGACAGCAGGGCGGCGCCCAGAGCACCGGCTCGTCGGACCACCGGCGCGCCCCCCTGAGCGCGGGCCCGCCGCCCCGCCAACGCACGGCTGACTTCCTGCTCCACAGGTAGGAACAGTCCGGGTCCGACGAGAAACAGCGCCGCCCATAGGACGGATAGGGGCGCGTATTCGGTCGCGCCGAGGGTACGAGCGGAGACAACGAAGAACCCGTACGCGCTCAATCCGGAAACGACGACGCCGATGGCGACGGGGGCGGTGCCTGGTGGAAGCGCGTCGCGGACGCGCCCCACCAGACCCGCGTTCGTCAACCGATCATCCGATGACGGCGCCGTCGGGATGCGCCGCAGCTTCAGCATCGGTCACGCGGATGACGTCGGCGTAGTCGTAGCCGAGCGAGTGGAACACGGCGTCCCCCTGGATCCACCGCTTCGCGCCGTCGGCGATCGCATACACCCGCCCCGCGTTAGTCATGATCAGCGTGCCGTCTCTGAATCCCACGACGACACCTTCTGCCGGGAAGGGCCCGTTGTTCACGATCTCACCATCGCTGGCCCGATACGAAGCGAACGCTGTTGCACTGACCACAGGCCGGGCGCGGCCGCCGGAGATCAAGAAGATGCGAGCGTCGTTGCTACGCCGCATGAACATGCCGTCGACGGCGGCAGCTGCCGAGAGGGGAGCCCCCTCGGGATGCACTGCGGCATCGAGGAAGCTCACGTTGCGCACGTTCGAGTACGACAGGCCCATTCCAGAGAACACGGTGTCATTCTGGATGTGACGTCGAGCATCATGGTCGGCGCTGATGATCCACACTCGGCCGTCGGGCGTACGGATAAGGCTGCCTGGCCGCCAGCCGAGGCTCAACACCGGCAGTGGATTGAGGACCTGAGGAGAAACCACCGCGAGCTCCGCATACGACGCGCGGGTGAAGAACGCTTGCTCATCACTGAACGGGTACCGGGTCCCGTCGACGACGACCCATACCGTTGGCCCATTGTTCGCTTTCACCAACGCCCCGTTCGGATGCGGACCGCCGTTGATCGCCGGTCCGACCGGGTGCAAGGCCGCGTCGGCGTCGCTCACCTGAATCCAGGCGCCGCTCCGATAGCCCAATGAGTCGTACACGGATTGATTTGCGATGTGGCGCCTCTGGGAGTCCGAGATTGCCCATACCTGTCCGTCGCCGGTGCGGATCAGCGTCCCATCGCGGAAGCCGGCGCCGTCGCCGGGAACGCCCAGCTGCGTTGACGACACCGTGGCGACCTCAGCGTACGACGCCCTGTAGGTCTTGAAGATCCCGTCGTGGGCGACGTAGTGCGCGACGCCGCCGCGGATTAGGTATACGCGAGGAGACGCCGCGAGCTTGACGAACATGCCGTCTACGAGCGATGAGCTCGATGACACCGGAGAACCTTGCGGGTGCACTGCTGCCGTCGATTCGTCGACGTGCCGGACGTTGGAGTACGACAGCCCGAGGCCCGACATCACGGCATCGGACGTGATGTGTCGACGCTGCCGGTTCGACACGATCCAGACCTTGCCGTCCGGCGTTAGGAGGAGCACGCCATCACGGAAACCGGCGCCAGCCTGCGGGTACTGCATCAGAGTCGCGTCCGTTACCGAAAGCATTTCCGAGTACGACCCGCGTGTGAAGAACGCGGATTCGTTCCACGCCGGCCATCGGGCGCCGTCGCGCAGCACCCAGACCGTGGGCCCCGGTCCTTTCAAGATTGCGCCGTTCGGGTGCTGCACGTCCTTGCTCACACGGAACAATGTCGACTTCAACCCAAGAACCGACTGCAGCGTGCTCCCGCTGACTCGCTTCGTGCCGCTCGAGCCGATCAGACGCACGCCTCCATGGGTGTCGTCGACAACTCGCCCGACCCGGCCTGACACGCCCAGCGGCGACACGATCTGGACGTCAGTCACCGTCCCGACCGCGGTCGCCGAGTTGGCGTTCAGGCGGGCGGAAAGATCGTTGGCGGAAAAGTCTGCGGCCCACGTGTGGTTGGGGTTTCCGGGAGTAGCGTCCGATGGATCGGGGACGCCTCGCAGGTAGGGTAACGGCGAGCTGCCGAAGACGAACTCATTGTCCTCGGTGTGACCGCCGGTAGAGGAGCTGTAGAGTGCCTGGATCGGCGCGCCATTGTACAAGACCGCCTGCCCGGCTACCGAGTTGACGGCATCAACCCAGCGCGGGCCGTAGGTCGCTTCGGCTTCCTTGTCCCATCCGATGTAGGCCTGGTCGAGGGTCGAGGCGAACACGGTGCACGCGCAGCCGGAGCGGAAGTCTCCAAGACGTTGCGCCTTCTCGAGCGCGTACGTGTAGCCGGCGATGGCTTGGGCACGTAGCGCGTTCACGTGCCAGCTCGACGGCATCTCGCCTAAGCCGTAGAGATAATCGGTGTACGACGCGAGCTGGGCGACGACGTCAAAGGCCGACGCACCACTGCGATGGACGACATCGAAGAATCCGTGGCGATACTGGTGACCCGTCTCACTGACTGAGATGATGCTGCCGTACCAGTCGTAGTCGACGTGGAGGACGCCGCCGAATGAAGGGCTCGCGGCCGTGCCGTTCTTGAACAACTGGAAGCTCGTCGCGCTTACGGCGCGGATCTCCCACGTCTCGTTGGCGTAGCCGTCGAGGTGCCCCGAGCCATTGCCCCACCCGAACGCAAACCGTCCGTTGCTGGACGACCCGGGGGCGGCGCCCGCACTTCGTATCGTTACCGTGGACACGTTCTGCAAGACCCCGACCCGAATGGATCCGCGGCCGGCGGGCGTACCGACGGTGGTGCCCTGGTAGTACGACTGCAAGATCTGGGACACAGAGCGGCCCGTGTCGGCTTGGCCTTTCGCCCCCCACTGCCCCATGCCGAGGCCGTGACCCCATCCGCCTCCGTCGAAGCGGAAGCCGACCGACGCGGCGCTGGCCGGCGTCGTGTGTACGAGGAGTGCGGCGAGAAACGAGATGACAAGAATAGCGCGCCTGACGGCGCGACACAAACGTCTCATGAACCCGTCCAAGATAGCCGCCGCCGCGACGCCGGTGGTGGCACCCTCCCGGTCATCAGGCGCGCGGGGCCGTAGTCTCCCAGCGTGGCGACGACTTTGATCGTGATCCCCGCGTTCAACGAACAGGAGAGCCTGCCGGCGGTCCTCGATGAACTGCGTCGCACGCTTCCCGATTGCGACGCGTTGGTCGTAGACGACGGATCGGCGGACTCCACGGCAGCGGTGGCGCGGCGTCACGGTGCAGTAGTTGCGTCGTTGCCCTTTAACCTGGGCATCGGTGGTGCATTGCGCACGGGGTTCCGTTATGCAGTCCTCCACGGCTACGACCGGGTGGTGCAGCTCGACGCCGACGGCCAGCATGACCCCGCCGAGGTGAAGCTGCTCACCGCCACTCTCGACGACGGCGTGGATATGGCCATCGGTAGCCGTTTCACGGCGCGGGAATCCACGTACGACGTTGGTCGCGTTCGCTTCGGTGCGATGCGGCTCTTGCGCTTGGCCGTGCTCGTGTTGTCAGGCCAGCGCTTCACCGACACGTCGTCCGGCTTCCGCGCGTTCAGCGCGCCGCTGGTGCGCTTCTTCGCCGACACGTACCCGCAGGAGTACATGGAGTCCGTCGAGGCCTTGTTACTCGCTTGCTACGAGGGTTTCAAGGTGGTCGAAGTGCCGGTCCTGATGCGACAGCGCAGCGCGGGCGTTCCGTCAGCGCGCAACATTCGTCTCCTCTACCACTACCTTCGCCTATTGATCGTCATGGTGACGACTGCACCGCTGCGCTCGAAACGGCCCCGCGCCACGGGATGAGCACGCGCGCCCACTTACTGCTCCTTGTAGCCACGGTCGGGATCCTCGCGTTCATCATCAATCTGGTACGCCAACGACAGCTCCGGGCCAAGTACTCGATCTTGTGGATCATTATCGGGCTCGGCCTGATCGCGTTCGCCGCGTCGCCGGCGCTGCTCGACCGGGTATCTCTTACACTTGGGATTTCGTACCCGCCCGCGACATTGTTCCTGGCCGCTCTCGGGCTGTTGTTTCTCGTCGTCGTCCATTTCTCGTGGGAGTTGTCGCGCCTCGAGGAGCGGACGCGGCGGTTGGCCGAAGAGCTGGCGCTGTTCCGTGTGGAGGTGCCCGCCGATGGTGACCCGGGACCGGCTTCCGGCCGCTCGGCCGCTGGGCCGAAGTAGTCGGCGATGACGTGGTCGGTCACCGATGCCGCGCGCGTCGGCGTCGCCCTCGTGGTGGTCGTTGCGCCCGGAAGCGCTGGGCTCCTGGCCATCGGCGTTCGCCGCACGTTCTGGCACGTCGCCCTCGCAGTACCGCTCAGCGCGGCGGTAGCGACGCTTACGGCCGCCGCCTGCGCGGTGGTCCACGTCGGTTACGGGCCGATCCCGCTCGGCTTGGTGACAGCCGGGCTGATCGCAGTGGTCTTGGCACGACGGCCGGCCCTGGTGGAGGACGCTGACGATGACGATCGCAGGTGGCCAGGCGGCCCCGTCGCCGTGCTGGGGCTCGTCCTCGGCGCGGTTGGGATCGCGCTCAGCCTGAAGTCCTGGATGTCGGGTATCGGCCCGCTCTCGACCGTCGCGCAGGAGCACGACATGATCGTGCACGGCGTCGCCACGGCGTTCATCGAGCGCACCGGAAGGGGAGCGCCATGGCAGATCGTCCCCGCCGACGTGCTCACCGGCGGGCACGTGTCGTTCTATCCATCCGGGCTTCATTTGATGATGGCCGCGACCGCACGCCTCACTGGGAGTGTGGTTATCGGCATGAACGCGGTGACGGTGGTCGTCCTCGGTGTGGCGTGGCCGCTTTCGGCGGGTGCTCTCGCCTACGCGACGGCGCGTCGGATCGGGCTCGATCGCGCCGCGGGGGTCCTGGGCGGCGGCATCGCCGCGCTCGTGGCGCCCGGGCTCTATCGCCCGGTGTTCTCCCTCCTCCAAGAGGGTGGCGTGCTGTCCAACGCAGCCTCGTTGGTCCTCGCGCCCGGCGTCATCGCCGCGGTGGTGGCG
>JACDEA010000444.1 GCA_013816725.1 Actinomycetota bacterium | reverse complement strand
GTCGTGCCCCGCCAGATGGCCATCGCTTGGTTCCACGCCGGACCGAAGTCGTCGTCGGTGCGAACACGAATGACCGCGCCGCCGGGCTGGGAGCGCTGCGTCGCCCGCCCGTCGCTCTCGACGACGACGAGCGTGAGCGCGCCAAAGCGGCCGCGGAGCTGGCCCACGGCGCCGAGGTCACCGTCGGTGGCCGCCGCGGTCGTGATGACGGCGAGCGCGCCGCCGTTGCCATCGCGCCGCAGCCGGTCGACCAACGGCACGAGGCCGCCGCTGCGCTCGACGTCGGCCGAGGCCAGGTACTCGAGGATGGCGTCGACGTGACCGTGGCCGGCGGCGAAGCCGGAGTCGGTACCGTCGGTCGACGCTAGGCGTACGAGCGAACGGTGCTGCCAGCAGGCGCTGACGACGCTGGCCGCCGCCGAGATGGCCCGCTCCAGCGACACCGCGTCGTGTACCGAAAGCCGTAGGTCGAGAACGACGGTGGCCCTGCCCTGCCACGGCATCTCGTCCTGGCGGATCATGAGCTCACCGGTGCGGGCGACGGACTTCCAGTGAACACGGCGGAGGTCGTCGCCGATCTGGTACTCGCGCAGCGCGTAGAAATCTTCGCCGCCCCGGCCGAGTGCCGTCGGGTGGTCGGCGCCGGCATGGGGATCGTGGCCCAACGTGTGGGGTAGCGGTTCGATCGGCACGACCTTGGGATAGACGGTGAGCTTGGTGGCCGGCGCCGCCTCGCCGACCTTCTCGGCCAGGCCGAACGGATCGCGCAGGTGCGCGGTGAGCGGGCCGATCTCGAAGACACCGCGGCGGTCGGTGGGCAGCCGGTAAGCGGCCCGCGCTGTCTGTCCGGGTTGTAACGGCGCCAGCAGGAAGCGGGCCCACCGGCGGCCGCGATCGAAGGGATCGCGAACGACGATGACCGGCGATCGCCGTGCGCCGCGGTTGACGAGGGTGAGTTCGACGCGGCTCGTCTGCCCCGCGTACACGCGCGCCGGGTGCGGCTGGCGAGTGGCGTCGAGATCGAATCGGACGATGCGGGCGTAGACGGCGGCGGCACCCACAAGGGCCGTCGCGCCGGCCGCCAGCGAGAACAACTCGATGAGGCCGAGCATCCGCCCCGCGGTGCTGAGCGCGGCGGCCCCGAGGAGGACGAGCCAGCCCCGGCGGGTCACCTCAGCGGGCGCGGGTGGTGGGAACGGGAATGGTCTCGAGGATGTCCTCGAGTACCTCGCCGGCGTCGGAGCCGTCGAGCTGGGCCTCGGGCGTGAGCATCAGCCGGTGCTCGAGCACAGGTATGGCGAGCGTCTTGAGATCGTCGGGGACGACGTACTCACGGCCCAGCGACGCGGCCAGCGAGCGCGACGCCCGCTGCAACGCGAGGGCGGAGCGGGGCGACATCCCCAGCGCAATCCGAGGGTGGCTGCGGGTCGCTTCGGCCAGGTCGACGATGTACCCCTTGAGCGACGGCGCCACGTGCACGAGGCGCGCCGTGGCGATCATCGCTTCGATGTCGGACGGGTCGGCCACGGCGCTCAGCTCGGCCACGGTGTCGAGCTCGTCACCGTGGCGGTCGAGCATCTCGATCTCCGACCCGCGGTCGGGATAGCCCATTGTCGTCCGCATGAGGAAGCGGTCGAGCTGGCTGTCGGGCAGCGGGTAGGTGCCCTCGTGCTCGACCGGGTTCTGGGTGGCCAGCACCATGAACGGCTGGGGCAGGCGATAGGTGGTGGCGTCGACGGTCACCTGGCGCTCCTCCATGGCCTCGAGGAGGGCCGACTGCGTCTTGGGGGAGGCCCGGTTGATCTCGTCGCCCAGGACGATGTTGGCGAAGATGCCGCCGGGGCGGAACTCGAAGCTGTTCTTGCTGCGGCTGAACACGGTGACGCCGGTGACGTCGGAAGGCAACAGGTCGGGGGTGAACTGGATGCGACTCCAGTCGCAGCGGATCGACGTGGCCAGCGCTTTGGCCAGCGTGGTCTTGCCGACGCCGGGGACGTCCTCGATCAGCAGATGGCCTTCGGCCACCATGCAGACGAGCGCGAGCCGGACGGCCTCTTCCTTGCCTTGGATCACGCGCTCCACGTTGGCCACGATCTGGTCGAAGCCGCTGGCGAAGCCCGCGGTTCCGCGCATCGCCGATCGCTGCCGGGCCATCGCGGGGAAGGTTAGTTGTCTATCTTCACGGCGATGACCGCAGCCCTCCGTGCGTTCGGGCCCGCCGACCTCTATTTGTTGCGCGTCGTGGGCGATCCGCAGATGTCACCCGATGGATCGATGGTCGCCTACGTGGTCAGCCGCCACGACGAGGACGCCGACGAGGTGCGGTCGTCGATCTGGGCCGCCGCGGTCGACGGTCGCTCGCCGCCGCGGCAGTTCTCGGCGGGGGAGAAGGACCACAGCCC
>JACDEA010000040.1 GCA_013816725.1 Actinomycetota bacterium | reverse complement strand
AAGCGATCCTCGAAGGCGTCGGCGACGTCGCCCACGCCGTCAAGACGCTCTCCGACGCCGGCATCCTCAGCCCCGGGCGGGTCTTGGAGGCCCCGTTGATCGGCAGGGCCGCGATGAAGTGGGGCGTCGGCCCGGCCGGCGCCTACGCCGTCACCGCGTCGACCAGCCCCGACGTCGTCGCGATCGTCGACGAGAAGGGCACGCTCACGTACCGCGACGTGCACCGACGTACGAACGCGCTGGCGCACGCGCTGTCGGCGCGCGGCGTGAAGAAGGGCGACAAGGTGGCGATCATGTGTCGCAACCACCGCGGCTTCATCGACGCCAGCGTGGCCGTCTCGAAGCTGGGGGCCGACCTCGTGTATCTCAACACCGGTTTCGCCGGGCCGCAGCTGGTCGACGTCGCCAAGCGGGAGGACGTCGCCGCGCTCATCTACGACCAGGAGTTCGACAACCTGCTCGAGGACATCTCGTCGTTGCCCCGCTTTCTCGGCTGGGCCGACAACGAAGTCACCGCCGGTGACGTCGCGTCGCTGGACGCGCTGATTGTGGAGGAGTCCGACGAGCGCGACCCGCCGAGCCCCGGCGGTAGCAACCGCATCATCATCCTCACGTCGGGCACCACCGGCGCGCCCAAGGGCGCGTCGCGCGGGGGGCAAGGCGGCCTACAGGGGGCGGTTGCGCTCCTTTCGCGCATTCCGCTGCACACCAACGACGTCACCGTCATCGCCGCGCCCCTCTTCCACTCCTGGGGTTTCTCACACTTCATGGCCGGGGCGTCGCTGGGGAGCACGTTGGTCCTTCAGCGAGCATTCGACCCGGAAGCGACGTTGCGGGCCATCGACGAGAACAAGGCGCGCGTTCTCGCCGTCGTTCCGGTGATGATGCAGCGCCTGCTGGACCTGCCGCCGGAGACGCGCAGCCGTTACGACACCTCGTCGCTCGAAGTCGTCGCCGTAAGCGGGTCGGCTTTGCCCGGCCCACTGGCGACGGACTTCATGGACGCGTTCGGCGACGTCGTCTACAACCTGTACGGCTCCACCGAGGTGGCGGTGGCCACCATCGCGTCCCCGCAACAGCTGCGGGCCGCGCCGGGCACCGCCGGATCCCCGCCCCGCGGCACCACCGTCAAGATCTTCGACGCCGACGGCAACGAGTTGGCCACCGGCGCAACGGGGCGCATCTTCGTCGGCAACGAGTTGTTGTTCGAGGGCTACACCGGCGGCGGTAGCAAAGAGAGGATCAACGGCTTGATGTCGAGCGGCGACGTCGGCCATCTCGACGACAACGGTTTGCTGTTCGTCGAGGGGCGCGACGACGAGATGATCGTGTCTGGCGGCGAGAATGTGTTCCCGGCCGAGGTCGAGGACTTGTTGGCCAACCACGACGCCGTGGCCGACGTCGCCGTGATCGGGGTCGACGACGAGAAGTTCGGCCAACGCTTGAAGGCGTTCGTGGTGCGCGATCCCGGAGCGTCGGTCACGGACGAGGAACTCAAGGACTACGTGCGGGCCAACTTGGCCCGCTACAAGATCCCGCGCGATGTCGAGTTCGTCGACGAGTTGCCCCGCAATGCCACCGGCAAAGTCCTCAAACGCGAGCTGCGGGAACGCACCGGGTAACCCTTCACGGGCATTACGCTGCAGCGCGTGGAAGAGGGGGGACGGGCGGGCCCGTTCGAAACGATGACCTGGCTTCAGGCCGTACGGCTGACCGCTGGGCTGTTCATCGCCGCGGGCCTGGTCGGACTGGTGTACGCGTCGTTGCGGCGGGCCGACCACCAGTTCACGCCGGTCGGTGTCGCCATCCCGGCCATCGCCGGCTTGGTCGTCGGCGCGGTCATGCTGGCGTTGGGTGAGCGGTTTGATCGGCGCCTGTTCTTCCCGCTTGGGCCTGCGGCCATCGTGCTCATCACCGTCGGCCAGTACTTCGCCGGGCCCGCCCCCATCGGTGTCGTGCTCTACGTGTGGGTGGCCATCTTCAGCTTCTACGTGCACACCCGGCGTCACGCCGCGTTCAATGTGGCGCTCATCGCCGTCGCCTACGCAGTGCTACTCGGCGTTCGTGAAGGGAACGCCTCTCCTGGCGCGCTGTGGCTGTACATCATGTCGACCGTCGTCGTCTCGGCGGCGGCGGCGAGCTGGCCGATCGAGCAGATCAACCGCCTCGCCGTTGCCGAGCGCACCGCCCGGGCGGAGGCTGAGAAGTCCGCCGCCGAAGTGGCCCAGATGAACACAACGCTGGAGGCGCGCGTGAGCGCTCAGCTCGAAGAGCTCGAAAGGCTGAGCAGGCTCCGGCGCTTCCTTGCGCCTCAAGTGGCCGACGTGTTGCTGAGTGTCGGAGAAGACGGCGCCCTGGCACCGCACCGCCGGGAGATCGCCGTGCTGTTCTGCGACCTGCGCGGATTCACCGCCTTCGCGGCCGACGCCGAGCCCGAGGAAGTGCTCTCCGTGATCGACGAGTACTACGAAGTCGTCGGCCAAGCGGTGCACAAGTTTCAAGCCACCGTGGGCGCGTTCGCCGGCGACGGCGTCATGGCCTACTTCAACGACCCCCTTCCGTGCGATGACGCCGCCGGACGCGCCGTCGACATGGCGTCGACCGTACGCGACGACGTCCTCCGCCTCAGCGACGCGTGGCGCGCCGCGGGTCGCGACCTGAGCTTGGGCGTCGGCATCGCGTTGGGCTACGCCAGCCTGGGCGTGGTCGGCTTCGACGAGCGCCGCGAATACACGCCGCTGGGTCGCGTCGTGAACCTCGCGTCGCGGCTGTGCGACGAGGCCAAGCCCGGACAGATCCTTGTCGACCTCCGCGTCCAGAACGCGGTCGGCGACCGGTACCCGTCCGAAGACATCGGCCTGCTCTCGCTCAAGGGCTTCCCACGGCCGGTACCTGCCTTCAGCGTGGCTGGCCTACCGACCAGTCGGTAGGTAAAGTGCGGCGGTGCTCACGCGTGTCGGCAGAAACGCGCCGTTCATCGGCGTTCAGTTCATCCCGTTGCTGGCCATCTTCACCGGCGTTTCCCGAACGGCGGTCGTGCTCGCCGTGGGGTTGTGGGTGGCGCGCATGTTCTTCATCACCGCGGGCTACCACCGCTACTTCGCCCACCGGAGCTTCCGCCTGGGCCGGGTCGCGCAGTTCGGGTTCGCCCTCGGCGGGCTGACCGCGGCCCAGAAGGGGCCGCTGTGGTGGGCCGGCAACCACCGCGACCATCACCGCTTCGCCGACACCGAGAACGATCCGCACTCTCCGCAGCAGGGGTTCTGGTGGAGCCACATCGGCTGGATCCTGTCGGGCCAGTTCAACGAGAAGAAATACGACCGGATCCCCGACTTCGCCAAGTACCCCGAGTTGCGGTTCCTCGACAAGCACGACTGGATCGGGCCGTGGGCGCTCGCCGTCGCCTGCTATCTGATCGCCGGCTGGTCCGGTTTGGTGATCGGGTTCTTCGCGTCGACGGTGGCGCTGTGGCACACGACGTTCATGGTGAACTCCGTCGCCCACGTGTTCGGACGGCGCCGATACGGCAGCGACGACACGTCACGCAACTCCTTCCTCGTCGCGGTGTTCACGATGGGCGAGGGCTGGCACAACAACCACCACCACTACCCGGCGTCGGCCCGCCAGGGCTTCTTCTGGTGGGAGTTCGACCCCACGTACTACCTCCTGCGCGCGCTGAGCTTCGTCGGCGTCGTGCGCGACCTCCGTCGCCCGCCCCAGGCGGTGAAGGGCTCGGCGCGCATCCGGTTCGGCCACCTCGACCTGGGCATGCTCAGACTGCACCTGAACCGGGCCGCCAAGACGGCGCGCGACGACGCGCTCGTCGTCCCGCTCCGCGATCTTGCGGCGAGAGCCGAAGCGCTGGCCAAGCAGGCCCGTCAGTCGGAGCGGGCGTCAGCCTGATCCCGGCGAGTGGTCACGAACCGGGGTCATCACCCCAGTTCGTTACCTTTCGCCGGGATCAGGAGCGCGAAGAGGGCGCCGGAGGCGGCTAACGGCTAACGACTGACGACGAGGCGCAGGCCGGTGTCGTACTCGTCGAGCTCCATCAGGTGTCCGTACTTTCGTCCCCACTCGCCGGAGTCGAGGTCGGCGCGCAGCCTCGTCAAGCCGGGCGCGAGTTCCGCGTCGCTGCTCCGGGCGAACCCGGAGATGCACGCGCGCACGCTCGGGTCCAGATAGGCCTCGGGGCGCCGCCAATACGCGAGCAGAAACCCGTCGATGCAGTCGTGTGGCGTCGGGACGGTGATCACGTCGGCACCGCCGAGCACGTCGACGACATCGTCGACTTCCGGATCCCGCACGACCTCGCGTTCCCACAACGTGAAGTAGTCGGTGATCCAGAACGACTGCAGCACCTCGATGTCAACGCCAAGGATGAGCACACGTCGGGCGACCCGCCGCATCTCGGCTACGCCGGCGCGCCAGTTGCTCCAGTGGTGGATCGTGATGAAGGCGGTAGCGGCGTCAAACGAACCGTCGGCGAAAGGAAGCGCCTCGGCCCCCGCTTGCACGACTGGCCCATTCCGTCGCTGCCGGATCATCGTGATCGAGGGTTCGACCGCGACCACGACGCGACTGACTGGCTCGTACGACCCGGTACCGGCGCCGACGTTCACGACTATGCGAGCGTCCCCTAGGGCGCGCTCGACGTACGCGGCGATGCGCGGCTCGGGGCGGCGATGCTCGCTGTACGACTTGCCGATCTCGTCGTACAGCGCCACGCGACCTAGGCCTTCACCCGGGGGCTGCGATGGGGCGCGACCCCATCCAAGGCGTGGCTCCTGGCGTCGCTCACGCCTTCATCACCGCGGCGATCGTGTAGTCCGGCGCAGGACGGGCCGGTTCGCGGCGGGCCAACGCCGCTTCGATGGCCGGCGCCAGGCGCTGCATCTTCTCCTTCTCGCGCTGTTCGGCGGTCTCGGCGAACTCGGGCATGACTTCGCGGGCGAACAGCTCGAGGCTCTCGCAGATGTGTTCGTGCTTGTTCTTGCCGCACTGGCTCACGAAGATGAGCTGGTCGACGCCGGCGTCCTGGTACCCGCGCACGAGCTGCCGGATCTGGTCCGGCGTGCCGATGGCGCCGCGTAGTGCGCCGAGCCCCTGCTCCATCACCTGGGCACCGAGCTGCCCGCCGGTCTGTGCCGCGATGTTGCGGTCGAAGCCGAACAGGTGTCGCCGCTCCTGGAACTCGTCCCACACATTGGTGACGCCCGGCTTGTGCTGGCCGAACACGTAGAAGTGGGCCAGCGAGTAGCCGAAGAAGTGGCCGCCGTCGAGGCCTCTCTCGATGGCCGTCTCCTCGTCCTCGTGGCACATCATCGGCAGTACGCAGGCGACCTGCGGGTTGACGCTGAAGCCGCCGGGCACGCATTCCTGCGAAGCCAGCGTGGCGTAGTAGTCGTCGACCCATGTCTTGGCCTCGGCCGGTTCGATGAAGCTGAACGAGAGCGCGCCGATGCCTTTCGTGGCGGCCAGGTGGATCGTCTCGCGACGGCTGCACGCGACCCACAGCGGCGGGTGCGGCTTCTGCAGCGGCTTGGGTACGACGTTGCGCGGCGGCATCTCGAGGAACTTGCCCTCGTAACCGGCGAACGGTTCCTCGACGAACATCCGCGTCACCGCGTCGAGCGCTTCGGTCCACTGGTCGCGCTTCTCGTCGCGGTCGATCATGAACCCGCCCAACTCGGCTTCCGACGACGCCTCGCCGGTGCCGAACTCGACGCGACCGTCGGAGATCAGGTCCAGCGTCGCTACGCGCTCGGCCACGCGGGCGGTGTGGTTGAAGTTGAGCGGGAGCTGCACGATGCCGTGACCGAGCCGAATGCGCGACGTGCGCTGCGACGCCGCGGCCAGGAAGACCTCGGGCGCGCTCGAGTGGCTGTACTCCTCGAGGAAGTGGTGCTCGACCTCCCACACGTAGTCGATGCCGACGCGGTCGGCGATCTCCACCTGCTCCAGCGCGTCCTTCAACAGCTTGTGCTCGTCGTCGGGCCCCCACGGCCGGGGCAGCTGGTGCTCGTAAAAGATGCCGAACTTCACAAGATCTCCTATGGGAGGGCTTCGACGGCTTCGTCGAAGATGCGGAAGAGGGCGGGGCGGCCGGGGGACTTGCGGAGCGCGACGGCCAGGCGTCGGCTGCGGGCGACGAGGTCGCGGGCGGCCCGGCCCGGCCACGGACGGGGGAGCAGCTCGGGCGGGAGCAGCGGATCGCGGTTGAAGCAGTCGGCGAAGGCCACGGCCATGGCCAGGGCCATCGGAAGGAACTCGCTGTCGGGCAGCCGCTCCTTGCGGTCCTTCATCTCCACGAGACCGGGTACCACCCAGTCGAAGCGTTCGAGCAGCGACTGGTACTGCTGGGCCAGTTGCTCCAGCGGCCACAAGCGGCGGGCCAGCTCGCGCGGGTCGCGCTCGCCGCCCACCTCCAGGTCGTCGGTGCTGGCCAGCGTCACGAACTCGCTGACGCCCAGATGCTCGGCCGTCGCCCTCACGTCCTTGTGCCAGGGATGGGGCGACACGTACAGCCCGCCCTGGATGGCGGCGCCGCCGAACAGCAGCAGCCGGTCGCGCAACGCGTCACGGGCCGCCCGCCGGTTCTCGGGGACGGCGAACCCGACGAGATGCCAGTGGCGGTCCCAGCCGCGCCCGGCGGCGTCCTGTACGTAGGCCAGCCGCGTGCGCTCGAGGTAGGCGCCCAGCGCCGCGGTCCCCGTGCTGGTCGCCTTGTACAGCGCGTCGCGACCGCTGCCCTGGCGCTCGAACAAGCCCTCGGCGGTGAGGCGGCGGAGGCACGACCGCACCTGGTCGGCGGTCTGGCCGCACGCGGCCGCCACCGGGTACACCTCGCCGGCGTGGATCGTGCCGTCCTCGTGTGCCATACCCAGGACCAGCACCCTGGTCGGAATGGGTACGGTCGTACTAGCCACGACCGTACCGTACGACGATCGGTCGACCACCGTCAACGGACCCGGGGGACAGGCACCATGGCGACGCTGGCTTTCCACGACGGCGGGATCTCGGAGTGCGATAGTGCCGTCGCCGAAGTCGAGCCGGGCGGTCCACGCGATCAGCCGCTTCGAGCAGTATGCGTAGCGTGAACATCGAGTTCCCTGAGGTCCGCTACGCCGAAGCGGACGGGGTCCACATTGCCTATGAGGTGCGGGGCGAAGGCCCGATCGACCTCGTGCGTCTCCCCGCTCTGATGAGTGGCATCGTGGCCGGCTGCCTAGATCCGGTAGCGAGAGTCCTTCACACCCGCCTAGCGTCGTTTTCGCGTCTGATCCGTATCGATCGACGCGGGGTGGGCTTGTCGGATCCTCTCCTCGTGGGCGGCGCGCCACCCCTCGAACAGCAAGCTGAGGACGTTGTCGCGGTCATGGCTGCGGTCGGGTCGCAACGAGTCGCTCTCTTCGGCTCGGGCGACGCGGGCCCGCTTGCGGTGTTCTTTGCCGCCATGCATCCCGAACGCGTCACGGCACTGATCATCCTCAACAGTGTCCCGGCAGGGATGCGCGACGACCGCGACGCCGCGTTGGACGAGGTGCGCCAGCACTGGGGGAACGTGGACTCGCCGTGGCTACTCGACCGCCTCGCTCCTAGCCGGCTCGACGAACCCGGTTTCGCCCGGCTCTTCGCCCAGCTACAGCAGGTAAGCGCGAGCAAGGCGGCGGCGGCCGCCAGTTACGGGTTGCGCTTCTACTCCGACGTCACCCCGGTGCTTTCTCTGGTTCAGGCGCCCACTCTGTTGCTAGCGCCTGAGGCATCGCCGTTGCACCGCGATGCAGCCGAGTTCTTCGCCGGGCAAATTGCCGGGGCCCGAGTGGCCACGTATCCGGGAGCCGACATCTACTTCGGTATCCACACCCCGGCGATCGCCGACATGATCGAGGAATTCCTTACCGGTGCCCGACCGGTTGTGGTGAGTGACCGCGTTCTCGCCACCGTGTTGTTCGTCGACATCGTCTCGTCGACCGAACGAGCTACGGAACTGGGCGACCGCGCCTGGCGTGACCTACTCGACCGCTTCCGCGCGACAGTGCGAGAGAATCTCCGCCGCTACCGGGGTCGGGAAATCAACACGCGCGGCGATGACTTCCTCGCCACCTTCGATGGCCCGGCTCGCGCCATCCACTGCGCTGAGGCGATCACCTCGGCAGCGGTTGAACTCGACGTCGAGGTGCGCAATGGGCTGCACACGGGCGAGGTCGAGGTAATGGGCGACGATCTTGCTGGCATCGCGGTGCACGTCGGCGCCCGCGTCTGCGCCCTCGCCAGAGCTGGCGAGGTGCTCGTAACGAGCGTCGTGCGCGATCTAGTCGCGGGCTCGGGGATCGACTTCGCCGAGCACAGCCGTCAAGTGCTCAAGGGTGTATCGGGCGAATGGACCATTCTCTCCGTCGCGTGATCTGGGCGGATGGGATAGCGCGAGGGCCCGCCCTGGTATAGACGTCGGGTGACGTCGAACGAAGATGAGGCGGTCGAGGCCGCCGCCCGCGTCGGGCTGGCCGCCCGTGGCGCCACCTACCTCCTCGTGGGAGGGTTGGGATTGCTGGTCGCGCTCCACCGTGAAGCAGCCCCGCCGAACCGCCAGGGCGCGCTCCAGCTGGTGGCGGCACAGCCGTTGGGCCGCGCGCTCGTCGCGTTGCTCGCCGTCGGTTTCGCCGCGTTCGCGCTGTGGCGGCTCGCCGAGGCGGTGCGAGGCGACAAGTGGGGCCAGCGCATCGGCAACGTCGGTCGTGCCGCGCTCTATGTCGGATTCTTCGTCACCGCCCTTCCGTTCGTGTTGCACGGATCGAAGCACCGCTCGAAGGAGCACGAGGTCGACGTCACGGCGCGCGTCCTGGGCTGGCCGGGTGGGCGGCTCATCGTGATCGCCGCCGGCCTGGCGGTCGTCGCCGCCGGGCTGTGGAACGGCTACCGGGCCCTGGCCCAGCGGTATCGCAAGAAACTCAAGTGGCGCGAAATGGGCAAAGACACCGAGCGCGTCGTTCGGACGGTCGCGACGGCGGGACTCGTCGGTCGCATGGCCGCGTTCACCCTCGTCGGCGCCTTCGTCGTCAAGGCGGGCTGGCAATACCAGCCGTCGGATGCCGGTGGTCTCGACGTCGCCCTACATCACTTGCTCGACGCCCGGTTCGGCCCAGCCCTCGTTGCGCTGGTCGGACTCGGCCTAGTTGTGTTCGGCGGCTACTCGTTCGTCGAGGCGCGCTACCGTGAGATCCCGCGGGCCAGCTAGCTGGCGCAGGTCAAGCACTTGCCGGTGTGCTTGTGCCCGTCCTGCTCGTGCGGGGCATCGGTGGGACCGCCGGGTGGGTTCTCGCTGGTGGCGATCGGATTGACCGCGTCGGTGAACACCTGGGGAGTACCCACGGGCCAACCCCCGATGAGGTAGCGCTTGCCGCCGTTGGTCTTCTGGACCAAGCCGGTGCCATTGGCGTTGCGCTCGTCGTTGCCCCGGGCGTTGGCGTCGTAATAGACCTCGACGAAGTCCTTGATCGCGGTCGGGAACTGGCGCGTTCGGAAAACCAGCGGCGCGGCGGGGATGCCCCCGGTGCGCGGGTAGTTCAGCATGGCTTTGGCGAACGTGTCCGACGTCAACTTGGGCCCCGCGAGCTGGATGCCGGTGAAGAGCGTCTGCACCGGGTCGCGGTAGATGTTGATGAGGACGCCCTCGTCGCCCGCCTTCATGCCCGGCATGCCGTGGTGGAACTCGCGGAACCCCGCTGACTGCGAAGCCTGGGTCCAGGTGATCCACAGCGGCGAGATCCCGAACGCGTGGCCCCATTGCTTCTGGTCGTAGGCGCGCCCGGCGGCCGACGTATCGGTCAGGCCGGAACCGGTGATGAGCCATTCGGGGAAGTAATTCTGGTTCGTCGCTGCCGGGGTGATCAGGATGGGATACAGCGGGTCGCCGAAGAACATGACGCTAGTGACCTTCGCATCCTTCATCACCTGGATCATCGCGGTGGTCTGCTTAGCGTTCTCGGGCTCATACGAGTACGCGTACTCGGCCGTGAGCCGCACGTTGTACCGGGCGAGCTGCTTCACCATCTCGTCGCGGAACCGCCTGCCCTCGGCATCGACGTTGCCCCGGTAGGCGTTGAGGTAGATCAGCCCGAAGGTGCGCTGCTTGGTCCTGTAGTTCTGCGTCGGGTTTAACTCGTCGCCCGCCCATTTGGCTGGCTTGTTGGCCGCCCGCTTGCCGATGTACTCGGCCATGGTCGCGGCGTACTCGGTACTCGTCGGGAGTGAGCCCCAGATGTACGGCGGGTTGTCGTTGTAGAACTCGCTCGACAGCGACACCGTGCAGGAACAGGTCACGCCGAGCTGGGCCAGCTCCTGGGCGAAGACCTTGGGCCCGAGGGTGAAGACGGCGAACGGCTTAATCCGCTTGGCGATGTCCTGTGCGTCGGCCTTCATGGCCTCGTCGCTCTCGTTGGGGCCCCGGGCGTCGTAGTCCTGGAGCACGACCTCGCGCCCGTAGGTGACGTAGTGGTCGTTGGCGTACTTGAACAACGCGTCGAAGGCGCGGTCGATGACGGCGGGATCGTCGGCGACCGAGATGCGCTCCAGGATCGCCTGCGTGGCCGGGTCGACTTGGTTCTTGTAACGGACGATGACGATCTTGTCCTTCGTCACCCCCCGCCCGACGTCGCCGCCGTTGTCGCCGCTGAATGCGACACATGGAGGCATGTAACGCGAGATTCCGTACTGGCGGCCGTCGCCCCGGCACTTGCCTTTACCGACCTCCACCGTCGCTTTGCCCGTCGAGCCCGGCACGCG
>JACDEA010000443.1 GCA_013816725.1 Actinomycetota bacterium | reverse complement strand
CCATTGCCCGCCTCGGCCGATCCGCTGTCGGGCGGCGACTTCCCGCCTCGGTGCGCAGGCTGGCGCGCGGCGCGACGGCGACCACCAATCGGCGCGGTGTGGCGTGGACGGCCACGCCCTACGAATGCGGCGTGCGTTTGGGCGACGCGGCGGCGGCCGACGACGTGATCGCGGTGCTGCACGACCTGCGGGACCCGAACGGCGACGCGGTCGTGGCGTCGGTGCGCCGCCGGACCGACGTGTACACCGGTCCCTACGTCGCCCGGGCTCCGGACCTTCTCGTCGAGATGGCCGACGAAGCCGTCGACCTCCACGACGGCTTTCACGCGCCAGCGCCGTGGCTGGACCGCAACACCGAGCCGTGGGGCACCCACCGGGTCGAGGGTGTGGTGGCGGTGAGCGGCGCAGCGATGACGGCGAAAGGTGAGGCGGCTGACGTCGCTGCTTCCGTGCTCGACCTCCTCGGCCTCCACGTCGACGGCCTCGACGGTCGTTCGTTGGTGGCGGCGACCGATGCCCATGTGCATCGCGACGTCGACCCGTCGCTGCCCGCGTCGGCCGACACCGCGTACTCCGACGAAGAGGAAGCCGCCGTCCTCGAGCACCTACGCGGGCTGGGCTATGTCGAGTAAGGCAGTGCCGACGAGCACGGCGTCGAGGGCGATCGTGCCGGTGATGGCCGCGGCGGCGGCCGCGGTGGCGATCGGCTTGCTGGCGCGGGTCATCGACGTCACCGTTCTCGCCGCCGCGTTCGTCGGCCTCATCATCATCCTGCTGATCCGCATCTACCCGATGGTCACGCTGTTCTCGCTGGCGGCGACGCGCGCGTCTCTCGAGGTGCTGCAGAGCAAGAACGTCATCCGTGCGGCCGGCGTCGCGCTCAGCCCGACGGACCTCATCAGCATTGCGTTCCTGGGCGGTGTCGTGCTCACCCTCTACAGCGAGTGGCGCGCCGGCAACGAGTACTGGCGGGCGCCCATGATCGTGGCCGCCGGCTTCTTCCTGGCGATGGGCGTGGTCAGCCTGGGGTACTCCCAGGCCATCGGCGAAGGCGCCCGCGGGTTGGTGAAATGGGGCTCTGCCTTCGGGGCCTACGCGCTCATCCAGGCCGACCGGCCCGACGAGCGCCGCCTGCGGTCGCTGCTGGGGCTGGTGCTGGCCAGCGCGGTGTTCCCACTGCTGTACGGCGCCTATCAGCTCGTGCACGACATCGGCCGCCAGAACCTGTTGCATGGCGGCTTGCGAATCCAGTCGACGTTTAACCACCCGAACGACTACGGGTTCTACCTGGTTGCCGTGCTCGTGGCCGCGTGGGGCCTCCACAGCGTCACCGACGGGCTCCAGCGGCGCGTCGTCGACGTGATCGCCGTGGCCGCGCTCGGATCGGTCGCACTCACGTTGAGTCGCAGCGCCTACGCCACGCTCGCACTCGTCGTCTTCGTCGTCGGTCTACGCCGCCGTCGCCTGCTCATCGGGCTCAGCGTGGTGGGCGGCGCCATCCTCCTGGCCGCGCCGCGCGTCCTCATCCGCATCACCGATCTCATCCACCCGCGCGAAGGTGACAATCACGGCAACTCGTTGCTTGGCCGCCTGTCGATCTGGTCGGCCGAGTTCGAGCAGTTCCGCCAGCGACCGTTCCTGGGCCACGGGTGGGGCTACACCCTGGCGTCACAGGAGAAGGCGTCGCACAACGACTACCTGCGCCTCATGGTCGAAGGCGGTGTCGTTGGACTGTTCTCGATCGTCGCCCTGATGATCGGTGTCCTCCGTGCCGCGTGGCACGCCAGCCGCACGCGGCTGGACCTGCCCCGGGCCTATCTCGGGCTGGCCCTCGGATATGTCGTGGCCAGCGGCGTCACCAACACGATCGGCAAGGGGGCATTCCAGTTCTACTTCTGGCTGATGACCGGGATCGCCCTGCGCTGGGCCGCAGTGGTGGGCGAGCCCGATGACCTCGCGGGCGAAGCCGACGAACCCTTGCCTCCGGCTGAGCTGGCCGGCGTTTCGTGAACACTGTTCTGCTGGTCGTCTCCACCCTCGACGGCACCGGCCCGGGGCGGGTGTTCACGACGCTGGCGCGCCAGCTGGCTCCTCCGTGGCGCCCGGTGCTGGTGACGACCCATGGCGTCCGAGAGTCGAGCCTCATCGACGAGGCGGCCGAGGCCGGCATCCCGGTCGAGCACCTAGGGATGCGGGCGGTGTGGGACGGCCGCGGCCTGGCCCGGTTCAACCGGTTGCTGCACCGCTACCGCCCGGCGGTCGTGCACACCCGCACCATCCGCGTCGACCTCGTCGGGCGCGCCGCAGCGCTGCGCGGCGTGCCGGTCCTCAACAACATCGTCAACCTCTATCCCGACGACTCCGTGGGGCTGCACGGCCCCGTCGCCGGCGCGGTGCTCACGTCGCTGGT
>JACDEA010000039.1 GCA_013816725.1 Actinomycetota bacterium | reverse complement strand
GCCTGGCGCTCCAAAATCCGCGCGGAACCGCGAAGGGCGACTGCGCCCGTCAGCGGGGTAGGCCAAGGAGTCGTTCGCCGATGATGTTCCGCTGGATCTCGGAGGTGCCCCCGGCGATGGACGCCGCCTTCGACCACAGCCACTGGCGCGACCACTTGCCGTCGAGCACGGAGGCGCCGCCTTCGACGAGGAGGGCGGCGTCGGAGAGGTGCTGCGTCATGTCGGTCCACGCCAGCTTGACCCAGCTCGACTCGGGGCCGGGTTCTTCGGCGCGCGACAACCGGGAGAGCGTTCGCCAGTTGTGCAACCGGAGCACGCGCAACTCGACGAAGGCGCCCACCAGCGCATCGGCGACTTCGGGGTCGTCGAGATCGGCCTGGCCGAACAGTTCGTCGAGGTAGACCTCGTGCACGACCTGCTCCTTGAAAGGGAAGTTGGTGCCCCGCTCGTGGGCCAGCGTGGTGGTGGCCACCCGCCAGCCGTCGTCGACCGCGCCGATGACGCAGTCGTCGGGCACGAACACGTCGTCGAGGAACACCTCGTTGAACTCGGCCGAGCCGGTGATCTGAACGAGCGGCCGGATCTCGATACCGGGCGCGGTCATGTCGACCGCGAAGCAGGTCACGCGCTCGGCCCGGGCCAGACACAAGCCCCACGCGGCGAACTGGGCGTAGGAGGTCCACACCTTCTGGCCGCTGAGCTTCCAGCCGCCGTCGACCCGTGTCGCCTGGGTCCGCAGCGAACCGAGATCGGAGCCGGCGTCGGGCTCGCTGTAGAGCTGGCACCAGATCTCCTCGGCGGTCAGGATCGGCGCCAGCCACCGGGCCCGCTGCGCGTCGGTCCCGTGGGCCAGCACCGTCGGCCCGACCAGGTTGATCCCGACGCGGTTTACGGGCTGCGGCGCGCCGGCCCGGGCGTACTCCATGTTGAAGACGGCCACCTCGACCGGCGTCGCGCCCCGACCGCCATAGGCCGCCGGCCACGAGATCCCGACCCAGCGGTCGGCCGCCAGCGTCGCCTGCCACGACCGCCCCCACGCGATCTCGTCACCCAGCGACGCGAACTCCGGCACGGCGGGAACGTTGGCGGTCAGCCAGGCCCGGGCGTTACCGGCGAAGTCCTCCTCGTCAGCGCTGAACGAGAGGTTCACAGATTCGGCACGGCTGCATGTCGGACGCCGCCGCCGCGCTGATGCGTCGCACGCCGCGGCGCTTGGCCACCACGCCGCAGTCGGGCCGGTGGAAGTTGGAGCCGCTGCCCGTCACGACGAACTCGCCCCGCCCGTTGCCCGAGCGGGCCCCGGTCGAGGACGCAGCCGGGGCCGCCGCGGTTTGCCCGTCGCTGGAGATCGACGGACCGCCGTTGCCCAACGCCACGATCGCCTCGAGCAATTCGCGGTGGTGCAGGTCGGCTTGGTCGTAGATGCGATACAGCCAGTGGGCCCAGAACAACAGCCCGCCGGCGATCATGAGGCCGAGCCCGATGAACGCGCCGCTGACGAGATACGGGATCTGCTGTTGCACGACGCGGGCGTGGGCGGCTCCGTACCACGCCAGCAGGATGATCACGAGGCCGAACGGCATCAATATGGCGCCGGCGGCGACCTGCCACGTGTTGCGCAGGTCGAACTCGCTGTCGCGACCTAACGACGGCAGGCGCAGCCGCCGACGCGCTCCCGCCGCCGGCGCCGCCTCGGCAACTTCGGCCGTCATCGCTGTCTCCCTTCGAGCAGTTGCCAACGGGCGTAGCCGAGGAGCGGCCCGGCGAACGCGAGTGTGGCGAACAGTCCGAAGATCACCCACCCGGTGGGGACGCCGAGCCCCCGCCCGGTCTCGGCCGACGGCCGGAATTTCAAGGCCGCCTTACCCGCTTGGCTCAGCGCCGGGCCGGTCAGCGCGCCCTCGAGAGTGGCCCCGGCGCCGCTGATCGGGCCGAGCCCGTCGGAGGTCACCTCGCCGCCGCCGTCGAGCGCGCTGGTGACGGCCGGCAGGACATCGAGGTCCAGCGTCACCGACGTGGCATTGACGCCCGCCCGTGCTTCGCCGATGAGGATGTCGGTGTGGGTCGGCAGGTCGGGCGTTCCCAAGATCACCGTGGGGCCGTTGGGAATCTCGAGGGCGGGTTGGCCCGGGACGCCGGTGGCCGGCACCATGCGGTCGAGGGTGATGGCCAGCGCGCCGGCCACCGCGGTCGCCGCAGCGCCGTCGACCTTGGTTGACGGGGCGATCGTGCGGATCCGGATACCGTCGGTGTTCAGCACGCCGTTGACCATCTGTTGAATGCCGGTGACGACGCCGGCGCCCAGTACCGGATTAGCCGCGATGTGCACGCCGTCGCGGTCGATGTACGCGGCCTGGCCGGCGGCCGTGACCTTGCCGATTTCCAGCCGCGCACTGGGCGTTCCCTTGCTGCCGTCGGATATCGCTTCGGCGGTGCCGATGACGCCTTCGATGGTGATCATCCCGGCGATGGTGATGCCCGAGGTGGCCGACGTGGCCAGGCTACGGATGCGACCGGCGCTGATCGACAGGTCGTTGCGCGTGACCGACGCTCCGATGGCGACCACGCTCTCGACCGACTGCGCCGCGGTTTGGGCCACCACCTTGGCGCCGTCGGGGCCGGTCTCGGCTCGTCCTTCACCGACGCCGCCCTGGCCGAACGAGGCAGTGGCCCCCTTGTCGGGCGTCGGTGGGTAGTTGGCCTCGGCCACCACCGGGTAGTTCGGGATCAACGGTGCTTTGGGGTTGAACGTGGCCACCGCCGTTCCGAGGTGGGCGGCCGTGTCGCCCGGGTACAAGGGCGACGCGATGGCGTTGATGACCGGACCCTGGCTGATGCCGGTGCGGGCGATGGGCACGTCGTACTCCATCACCGTGCCTTCGGCGGGATCGCCCACGGGAAGGAAGCCGGGGCTGTTCAGCTGGTACCGCACGCCCACCGCGAGCGCCGACATCCCGTAGCCGGCGATCTCGGCGGCCGAGCCCGCCGGCGCCAGCGCGGTGGTGATCGCGAGCGCGGTGACGACCGCCGCCACGATCGCCGGTAGTCGTCTCATGTCTGCCCACCAAGGTACGAGGTCGCGAGACCGCTCTCACGTACATCGGCAGGTTCGCCCAATTCGGCCACCCGTCCCTTGTCGAGGACGTACACGTAATCGGCCACGCTCAACGCGGCGTCGACGTACTGCTCGACGAGGAGCACGGTCGCACCGGCATCCTTCATGGCCCGCACGGCGTCGAACAATTGGCGCACGACGATCGGCGCCAGTCCCATCGAGATCTCGTCGAGCATCAGGAGCCGGGGCCGGGCCACCAGCGCTCGGGCCATGGCCAGCATCTGCTGTTCGCCGCCGGACAGGGTGCCGGCCAGCTGCTCCAGGCGATTTTCCAGCGGCGGGAACAACTCGATTGCCGTGCCCACGAGGTCGATGTCGCGTGACGCGGTCGCCCGGGCCATTTCCAGGTTGGCGGCCACGGTCAGGCTGGGGAAGATGCCCCGGCCTTCGGGCACCTGGAGCGCGCCCATGCGGGCGATGTCGTGCGCCGCCTTGCCGTCGATGCGACGGCCGCCGAAGACGATGCGCCCGCTGTCGGGCTGGATGAGGCCGGAGACAGTCCGCAGGATCGTCGTCTTCCCGGCGCCATTGGCGCCGAGCAGCGCAACCACGCAGCCTTCGGGCACCGTCAGCGACACGTCCGAGACGGCGCGCAAGCCACCGTAGGAGACCGACACGCGGTCGAGCCGGAGCAGCGCGGTCACGTCGGCTGGCCCAGATAGGCGGCGACCACCGCGGGATGGCTGCGGATCTCGCTCGGCGAGCCCTGCGCGATGCGCTGCCCGAAGTCGAGCACGGTGATGTGATCGCACACGTCCATGACCAACGCCACGTCGTGCTCCACCAGCAGCACCGCGGGGCCGTCGTTGGCCGTCCCGGCGACGCCCCGCAGGATCGCGCTGAACCGCGCCGTCTCGTCGGGGTCGAGCCCGGCACTGGGCTCGTCGAGCAGCAGCAACCGGGGGTTGGCGCACAGAGCGCGGCCCAGCTCGACCATGCGCCCGAGGCCGGTCGACAGCTGGCCGGCGAGTCGCCCGGCGATCGTCGTGAGGTCGAGCTGTTCGAGGACGTGCTCGACCCGCTCGCGTCCTCGCTGGCGTTGGCGGCCCAGCACGGCGCCCGGCGTGGCCGCTTCCCACGTGCCGAGGAGGTTGTCGTACACGGTGAGGCCGGTGAACAGCGCCAGGCGCTGGAACGTGCGGGCGATGCCGGCCCGACCCCGCCGATGCGGTGACCAACGGCTGATGTCGACCCCGTCCAGCTCCACCGCTCCGTCGTCGGGGTCCTGCACGCCGGTGATCACGTTGAACAACGTCGTCTTGCCCGCGCCGTTGGGGCCGATGAGGCCGGCGATGTCGTCGCCGCCAACCTCGAGCCCGACGTCATCGAGCGCGCGCAGGCCGCCGAAGTGCACCGATACACCATGGGCTCGCAGGCGCGGCGCGGCCGACGAGTCAGCCACTCGTCGCCTCCGGGACCTTGGACTCCACCGGACGCGAGACCAGTTGACGGAACGAGCGGAGCAGGTCGGCGTACCGCCGCGACTGATCGGCCGCGACCGTGAGCGGCCCGTCGGGGTACTGCGCCACGTAGACGACGCCGACCGCGATGCCCAGCTGGATGTACCGGAGGTAGGGCGCCAACCCGGGAAGGATTTGCAGCATGTAGACGAAGCCGGCGATGAGCGCGCCGCCGACCAAGGCCCGACCGCCGAGGACGACCAGCAAGAGAAGGCCGAGGGAGGCGCCGAAGCCGAAGTCGCCGGGACTCACGCTGCCGCGCAGCGCACCGAACATGGCGCCGGCGAACGCGGCGCCGGCGCCCGACAGGGCGAAGACCGCCAGCTTCGTGAGGGTGAGGTTGACGCCGAAGGTGGACGCGGCCAGCGGCGCGTCGCGGATCATCTGGAGCCGGCGGCCGATCGGTCCGCGCTGGAACACGAGCGCGCCGACGGCAAAGACGGCGAGGACGGCGACGGCCAGGTAGTAGAAGCGCGTCGTCGACGCAAACGAGAACCCGAAGATGCGGGGCTTCGGTATCGACATGCCGGTGGTGCCGCCGCTGATACGGCGCTGGCTGAACACCATCGTGTCGACCGTGAGCGCGAACGCCATGGTCGCCAGGGCCAGGTAGAGGCCGGAGAGCCGCAGTGACGGGAGGCCCACCAGCAAGCCGATGGGGATGGCGATGAGCGCGCCGACCGCGGCGGCCCAGAAGAACCCGGAGCCGTCGGTCGCCGCCAAGTGGCCGACGGTGAACGCGCCGACCCCGACGAAGGTGAACTGCGCCAGCGAGATCTGCCCCGTCCACCCGGTCAGGACGACGAGCGTGAGTGCGATGGATGCGAACACCACGCCCGACGTCACATTGCCCAACCGGGCCTCGTTCACCAGCGCGGGCAACACCACGGCCAAGCCGAGCCCCGCGGTGCCCATCGTCAGCAGCTTGCGGCGCGACGCGGGCTGTGCCGCCGGGGCACTGGTTACGGGCTGGAACGCGGCGCGCAACTCCTTGAGCCGGTTGCCGTACAACAAGAGCAGCGCGAAGAGAGCGAGGTAGGGGACCGAGGCGTAGAGGTTGGCCAGCGTGCCGGAACTCCCCCAGTGCGTCACGATGCTCTGGCCGACCCCCAACGCCAGCGCGCCGGCGAAGGCCAACGGGAGGCTGATGAGCCGCCCGACGACGGCGGGGGCAAAGGCGAAGATCACCACGAGGACGAGCGAGTACACGTCGAGGCGGGACTGGCCGCTGAGGAGCACGCCGACGACGGCGGCGAACATGGTGGAGATCACCCACGCGGTCCGCGACACGGTGTCGCTGCTGATGCCGTTCAGCTCGGCCAGGTCGCGGTTGTCGACGACGGCTTGGGTCGCCACGCCGAGGCGCGTGTGGCGCAGCAGGGCCCACAGTCCCGCCCCCAGCGCGGCGGCCACGAACAACGTGAACACCTGGGTGTAGCTGAGTCGCAGCTTCGACGTGAAGTCGAAGGCCGTCGTCGAGAAGATGCTCGTGAGTACGCGCGGGCTGCCACCCCAGATGAGCAGCGCCAGTGCTTGGAGAAACGCGAGGACGCCGAGCGATATGACGATCTGGATCTCAGCGGACAGCGCCGCCACCGGGCGGAACAGGCGCTCGAGGATCAACCCGATGAGCGGCGCCACCACGAGCACGAGGATCGGCAGCGCCACCCACTGGTTCAGCCCCCACCCGTCGCGAAGTTGCCAGAACGTGAAGGCGCAGAACATGGCCACGGCGCCGTACGCGAAGTTGAAGATGCCCGACGTCTTGTAGGTGAGGACGACGCCCATGGCCGCCAGCCCGTAGATCGCGCCGTTGAACAGACCGATGACAGCGAGGGGCCAGATGTCGCCGAAGAAGCCCACGACCTTCCTACGGCTCCGACGGCACGAGCTTGGCCTTGCAGTAGAACCCGCTCGCCGGCCACTTCCGTACGAAGTTGCCCCCCTTGACCTCGACCTGGATGATGCACGGACCGACAGGACGTCTCGTGCGCGGCGTGACCGGCGTGAACATGCCGCCGGTGTCGTAGTCGTTGAGGGACTCGAAGAACTTGACGAGGCTGGCACGCGTCGGGTTGCGGCCCGCTTTGATCAAGCCCTGCACGAACATCTGGGCGCCGGCCCAGGCCAGCACGCCGAACGAGCTGGGGCGCTTGCCCGGTTGGTACGTCTTGAGCTGGTTGATGTAGATCTGCAACACGGGGTGCGACTCGCTGAACGGGATCCAGTTGATGGTGGTCTGGAGGCCCTCCGCAGCCGCACCACTGACCGCGATCTGATCGGGGGTGTAGCTGGCGAACGTCACCATGCTGAGCGGGTGGAAGTTCTGCCGCCGCTCGGACTGGAGCAGCTTGTCGTTACCCGAGAGGTCCATCGTCGTGAACACCGCGTCGCAGTTCTTTTTCTTCATCTGGAGCACCTGGGAGTCCAGCGAGTAGTTGGCGCCGGGCGTGATGCTGTAGTCGGTGAAGCACTCCTCGATGCCTGCCTGCTTGAACCGGTACATGAACTGCTTGGCCGCGTCGGAGCTGATCGGGATGCTGTAGGCAAGCGCGGCGATGCGCTTCGGGAAAGAGTTGTTGTCTCGCAGCCCGTTCTCCAGCGTGTTGTACGCCATGTACTTGCCGTTCTGCTTGTAGAGCGTGCTCCCGGCCGCCGACCAGAAGTTGGTCGACTGGCCGCGGTTCTCGTTGATGGCGAAGCCGATGTCGGGAACCTTCTTCTCCTCCATGGCCCGCACCCCGGCGCTGTCGGCGTTCGATGTCGAGCCGACGAAGGCGAACACCTTCGGCGCCAGGTCTTTGTGGTCGGCCTCGTTGCGCGCCGCGTCCTCGCCGTCGTCTTGCACGATGAGCTTCAGCTTGCGACCGCAGATGCCGCCGTGGGCGTTGACGTCGTCGAACAGCGCCTGCACGGCTTCGGGTGCTTGATTGAAGCTGTTGGTGATGACGCCGCTCAGCCCGGTGACGTTGCCGACCCGGATCTCGGTGGGCGTGATCCCCACGTCGGACGCAGTGTTACCCGACGCGCCGGGGCAAGCGGCGGCCTCGGCCGCCGCGCTGTAGTTGAAGGCCGCCCCGGCCGCGCCGCCGCCGGTGTTTGCCGCTTTGATGGTGGTCGCCGTCTTGGCACCACCGCCGGCGACCGCCGGACCAGCCTCGCCGCCCGCGGCCTCGGCGCCGAGCGTCGTCGCCGTCTCTTCGCCCGTGGGACTCTGGGCGCCGGGACCGACGTTCTGCCCTGCACCCTCGAGCAACGGGTCGACCCGGGCGCCGCACGCGGTGGCGGTCAGTACGCAGGCCAACCCGACTACAACCCAGCGCCTTGTAGCCATCGCGTCAACCTACTTCCCGCGTTTGCCGTCGCGCCCTCGCGCCCGTTCCGGACGCAATCACGACCGGTTTCCGCTAGTCATTGCTCCAGGATGACGGCGCGACTCAACCTGGCGAACCTTTTCGAGGTCGTGGTCGACACGGTGGCCCAACGCGATGCGCTGGTCGCTGCCGACCGCCGTCTGACCTACGCCGAGTTGGACGAGCGGATCAACCGCCTGGCCAATCATCTCATCGCGCAGGGTGTCGGCCCCGGCGATCACATGGGCCTCCAGCTCGTCAACGGCACCGAGTACGTCGAAGGGATGCTGGCCGCGTTCAAGCTCCGCGCCGTTCCCGTCAACGTGAACTATCGCTACGTCGAGAACGAGCTGAAGTACTTGTTCGACGACGCCGACCTCGTCGCTCTCCTCGTCAACGAGCAGTTCGCCACCAGCGCTCGGGCGGCGGCCGGACCGAAGCTGCGGCACACGCTGGTGGTCGGTCCCGACGGCGACTACGAGGCCGCGCTCGCCGCCGCGTCGGCCCAGCGGCCCGACGATTCCGGCCGGACCGGTGACGATTTGTACTGTGTGTACACCGGCGGCACCACCGGCATGCCCAAGGGTGTGATGTGGCGGCACGAGGACATCTTCTTCGGCGCCATGGGTGGCGGCGACCCGATGCAGATGGGCAACACAATCAAGACGCCCGACGAGCTGCCGTCGAGGATCCCCGACCCCGGGCTCACCGCGCTGGCCACGCCGCCGCTCATGCACGCCAGCGCGCACTGGACCGCGTTCTCGTTGTTCTTCGGCGGCGGCACGGTTGTGTTCACGGCCAACGGGCGCTTCGACCCGTCCGAGATCCTCACGCTGATAGGCCAGGAGAAGGTCAACATGCTGGTGATCGTGGGCGACGCCATGGCCCGGCCCCTCGCCGACGAGTTGGCCGCCGCCGAACCGGGCACCTACGACACGTCCTCGCTCATCGTCATCGGCTCGGGCGGGGCGATCCTGTCGCCCACGATGAAGGAGCAGATCGGCCGGCTCCTGCCGACGACCATGATCGTCGACGGCTTCGGGTCGTCGGAGACGGGCGTGCAGGGCACGCGGGCGGGAATGTCGGACAAGCCGATGTTCTCGGTCAACGAACAGACCGCGGTGCTCGACGACGACTTCAAGCCCATCGAGCCGGGCTCCGAACAAATCGGGCGTCTCGCTCGCCGGGGTCACATCCCGCTCGGCTACTACAACGACCCCGAGAAGACGGCCAAGACCTTCGCCGAGGTTGACGGCGTGCGCTGGGTCCTGCCCGGCGACATGGCCCGGGTCGACGCCGCCGGCACCGTCGTTTTGCTCGGGCGTGGGTCGGTGAGCATCAACAGTGGCGGCGAGAAGATCTTCCCCGAGGAGGTCGAAGCCGCGCTCAAGGGACATCCCGACGTGTTCGACGCAGTCGTCGTCGGTACGCCAGACGCCCGCTGGGGCGAGAAGGTCACCGCGGTGATCCAACCGCGCGGTGGCGCCACGCTGTCCCTCGACGACGTGCAGATTTTCTGCCGCGATCGGATCGCCGGATACAAGGTGCCGCGCGCCGTCGCCATCGTCGACGAAATGGTGCGATCGCCCAGCGGCAAGGCCGACTACCGGTGGGCCAAGGAGTTCGCCGTCTCAGCCCTCGGCGAGTAGCCGGGCCACGGCGCGGCGGTCGAGCTTGTCCATCGGCGTGAGCGGCAGCTCGTCGACGACGCGCACGTCGTCGGGCAGCTTGTAGGACGCCACCCGTCCGCCGGCGTAGGCGCGAAGGTCGGCCAGCGACGGCGGCGCCGCCCCCTCGCGCACGACGACAACCGCAGTGCCGCGTTCACCCATCACCGGATCGGCGGTGGCGACGATCGCCACCGCGGCAAGGGCCGGGTGGTCGAACAGCACGGCCTCGACTTCGGCCGGGTACACGTTGTAACCGCCGCGCACATACATCTCCTTGCTACGCCCGGCCAGGTGCAGCCGGCCCTCGCCGTCGAGGTAGCCGAGGTCGCCGGTGCGCACGGCGCCGTCGTCGGTGAACACCACGGCGGTGGCGTCGGCGTCGGCGTGGTACCCGGCCATCACCGACGGCGACCGCACGCAGATCTCGCCGATCTCACCCTGCGGCAACTCACCGCCGTCGTTGGTGGCGTCGGTGGCGCGGATCGTGACCTTCACCGGGCCGCGGGGCCGGCCCACGCCGTACTCCTCGCCGATGGGGTCGTCGAGCGCCGTGCCGGTGCCGCACCCGCCGGTCTCGGTGGAGGAGAACCGCACCGACACCGGCGCGCCGAAGCGCTCGCTGGCTTCGCGCTGCAGCGGAACGGGAGCGGGGCCGCCGCCCAGGACGATCGACTGCACGCAGGTCAGGTCATAGTCGGCGAACGACGGCGCGCGCAGCATCAGCGCCACCTGCGTGGGCACGCCGCCGACGTTGGTCATGCGGTGCTCGGCTACCAGCCGCAGGTTCGTGTCGGCGTCCCAGCGATCGAGGAGATAGCGGGCGCCGCCCGACATCAAGTACCACGGCAGCTTGGTCATGAAGCCCACGTGGGCCAGTGACGTGCTGGCCACCGACTTGCTTCTCTGCTCGATCCGCTTGCCGCCCCACGCGCCGCCGGTGTCGATCTCGACGACGGCGTGCAGTTGGCGGTTGGTGAACACCGCGCCTTTGGGGACGCCGGTGGTTCCCGACGTGAACACGATGGCGACGGGACGGTCGTCGTCGGGCGCCAGCGGCGGCGGTGCGTGGCCGGCGCCGTCCTTCTCGAGGGCGGCCACGTCGTCGACCGCGCCGAGGACGACCTTGGGTTCGACGACGGCCAGCATCTTGGACCGCTCGGCGTCGGCCAGGCGCGGGTTGACGCCGGCGGTGACGGCGCCGACCTTGGCGGTAGCGAGATAGGCGACGACGTACT
>JACDEA010000442.1 GCA_013816725.1 Actinomycetota bacterium | reverse complement strand
GTGCGAGCCAGGGCGGCCGCCTCCTTGGCGTCGGGCGACCCGACGGCGTCTGGCACGAGGCGGCGCAGCGCGGCGTCGGCCGCGTCCAGCCGGGCATCGAGGATCTCCGCGGGCGACGCCGCCGACCAGGCCGCGGGAATGGCGGCGCGAACGAGGGCGGGATGAAAGTTGAAGAATGTGGCGATGACGACGTCGGCGGAGACGGCGCCCATCGGTGCAGCCCGCGATGCGAAGTACCCCGCTCGATCCTTGATCCCCAGCGCGGCGTAGCGGTCGGCGGCGTCGGCGACAAAGTAGATCATCCCGTGGTACGGCTCCAGGGTTCGCCACGTCTTGCGGGCGACGATCGGGTCGAGGGTCATGGCGGCAACGTACTGTGCGGCGTGCGTCTCGACGCCGGAGCGGCCCGTGTGTGTGTGGAGAACGCGGCCATCGGCCGCCTGGCGACGGTCACGCCCGACGGCCGACCTCACGTGGTCCCGGTGTGTTTCGCCCTCGTCGTCGACGCCGTCTATTCCGCGGTCGACGGCAAGCCGAAGGCGTCGCCTGCGCTGCAGCGACTCGTCAACGTCAGGGCCAATACCGCCGCCGCCCTCCTCGTCGACCGCTACGACGACGACTGGTCGCAGCTGTGGTGGGCTCGGGCCGACGGTCTGGCTCGACTCGTCGACGACGAAAGCGAACGGGCGGTGGCCGTCGGCGCGCTGCGCGCCAAGTATCCGCAGTATCTCGAGCACGCCCTCGACGACGCCGTACTGGCGATCGACGTCAGGGCGTGGTCGGGCTGGGCGGCGACAGGTTCTCCTTGAACGCGTCGGGCTCCAAGAAGATGAGCTTGGCCGCCGGCACGGCGGCGCGCATCCGCGCTTCGACGTCGTCGATGGCGCCGGCCAGGCCCTGATACCCGAGACTCGACGAGAATTCGACCTTGGCGGCGACGAGAAGGTCGTCGGGCCCCAGGTGCATGGTCCGCATGTGGATCAGGCGGCGGACCGATGGCGCACTCTCGATCTCGCGTGAAAGGGCGCGCAGCTGTTCGGCCGACGCCGCCTCGCCCAGTAACAAGCTTTTCATCTCGACGCCGAGGAACAACGCGATGGCGAACAGCAACGCGCCGATTGTGAGGCTGCCCGCCGCGTCGAACCGGGCGTTGCCGGTGATCTCGGCGACGATGATGCCGGCCAGCGCGATGGCGAGGCCGAGCAATGCGCCGGTGTCCTCGAGCAGGACCACCGGCAGTTCGGGCGACTTGGACCGGCGGATGAACGCCCACCACGACCCGCCGTCGCGCCGCTTGGGCTCTCGGGCCTCACGCATCGCGGTCCGCAGGGAAAAGCTCTCGAGCGCGATCGCGATGAGGAGAATCCCGACGGCCCAACCGGCCGACTCCAAGCGGTGGGGATGTATCAGCCGGTCGACGCCTTCGTAGAGCGCGAACAAGCCGCCCGCGGTGAAGAGCACAACGGCGACGACGAACGCCCAGAAGTAGCGCTCGCCGCTGTGGCCGAAGGGATGGGCGTCGGTGGGCGCTCGTCGCGCTTTACGCCCGCCGACGATGAGCAACGCCTGGTTCCCGGTGTCGGCCGCCGAGTGGGCCGCTTCTGCCAAAAGGGACGAGGCGCCCGTGAACAGGAACCCGATGAGCTTGGCCGCGGCGATGCCCAGGTTGGCCAAGAACGCGGCGATGATTGCCGGGCTGACCTTGTGTTCGGCGTCGCTCACGACGGCGACGGTACATCTCGGACCATTGTGGGTACGCACGGGAAATGGAGCAGCTTCAAATGGACGACGTGTCGGCGGACGCAGAGGACCACGCGGTCGGCCTCGAACTGCAAATCGTCGAACTCGTCGAGCAGCAGAAGCGGGCCGTCGTGCAGGGTCACCCTGAGGAGGCCGCCCCCTTGCAGGCCGAAGTCGAGGCACTACAAGCGGAACTGGCCTCGACGGCCATGCACGTGCCGCCGCTTATCGACGACTGACGGACACGCCGCCGGACCGGCGCGTCCCCTTACGCCGTCAGCGCGACGGCGAGTGGTGAACGCCCGTCCAGCGCGAGTTCGGCCGCGGCGCGACCAGCCATCGACGCGATGACATTGCCGTGGCCACAGAAGGCGCCCACGGCGACGACGTTGGGGCGGATCTCTTCGCACACCGGGCGCCGGTCGTCGGTATAGCTGCTCGTTCCCGCCCATCGATGGGTGACGGGCGCGTTTCTCACGCCCACGTCTTCCCGCAGCAGGCGGTCGAGCGCGGCCTGCACGGCCTGGGTCGGCCGGCTGGCGGTGGTCCATGACTGATCGGGGAACTGATCGCGACAGCCACCCACCACGACGCGACCATCGGGCAGCTGTTGCCAATAGTCGTAGCCGTAGCGGCTGTACACAGGGCGGCCGATGCGCACCTCGTCGGTGCGGGCGGTG
>JACDEA010000441.1 GCA_013816725.1 Actinomycetota bacterium | reverse complement strand
ACCTCGGCCTGGGCGGCGGCGAAGAACGGCGGCCCGAACCCGAGCGCAACCGAGCCGCCGACCACGGCCAGATCCAGGTCGAGGAGGTTGGCCGCCGAGGCGATGGCGCGGCCGACAAGTCGGCCGGTGCGCTCGACCACCGCCGGGGGCGCGTCGGCCGGCGGTCGCCCGGTGGTTGCTGCGATGGCCAGACCCGACGCCTCGGCCTCGAGACAGCCCCGGGCGCCGCACCCGCACAGGCGGCCGTCGGGTTCGACGATCACGTGGCCGATGTGGCCGGCGTTGAGGTCGGCGCCGTCGAGCAACCGGCCGTCGAGGACGATGCCCCCGCCCACCCCGGTCGACACGACCATCGCGATGAAGTTGTCGCGACCGCGGGCGGCGCCGATCCAGCCCTCGCCGAGAGCGAGGGCCTTGGCGTCGTTGTCAACGAAGACCGGCAGCCCGGTGGCCGCGGCCAGGCGTTCCCGCAACGGGAAGTCGCGCCACGCCGGGATGTTCAGCGGCGACACCAGTTGGTTGCCGTGCGCCATCGGTCCGCCGCAGCCGACGCCGACGACGGTTTCGTCGCCGGTGCGGACGTCCTCGACGAGTCGGATGAGGCCGGCGAACAACACCTCGGCGTCGGCGCTGGCGGCAGTGGGCGACGACGCCGAGCACAGCAGCGCGCCGCTGTCGTCGACGACGCCGGCGGCCAGTTTCGTCCCGCCCACGTCGACCGCCACGGCGCGGGTCACTGGTGGCGCGCGAACCACTCCGCGGTACGGCGCACGCGATCGACGAGGTGCGACGGCGCCACGCCGACCGCGTGGAACCCGCCGGGGTAGCGCACATACTCGACCTGGCGGCCGAGGAGCTTGAGCGCGGCGAACAACTGGTCGGACTGACCGATAGGACAGCGCAGGTCGCCCTCTTGGTGGAGGAGCAGCACCGGTGTGCGGATGTCGGGCGCGTACGTGATCGGTGCGCGCTTGGCGTACACGTCGGGCCGTTCCCAGGGCAGCCCACCCAGCTCATAGGCCGAGAAGTGCGGGATGTCGGTGGTGCCGATCATGCTCACATGGTCGACCACCGGCGCGCCGACGACCGCTGCTCGGAACCGCTGGGTGTGGCCGACGACCCAGCTCGTCATGAAGCCGCCGTAGGAATAGCCCCACACGTACAGATGCGCAGCGTCGACAGCGTGGTCGCCGATCCCGCCGTCGACGACGCGGTCGACCGCGGCCATCAAATCGTCGTAGTCGCCGCCGCCCCAGTCCTGCACGCAACCGCCGAGGAACTCCTCCCCGTACCCGGCGCTACCGCGGGGATTCGACAGCAACAGGGCATAGCCGGCACCGGCCAGCGTCTGGGTGATGGCCCACGTCGTGGTCGACGCCCCCGGGTGGAACCCGTGCGGGCCGCCGTGGATGTCGAGCACCAGCGGCAGCCCGCCCTTGCGCTTGCCCTTGCTCTTCCCGGCGCTGGGCGGCACGACGACAAACGACTCGGACTCGGTCCCGTCGGGCGCGGTCGAGGTGACGCGCCGGCAACCAGCCAACGCCACGGTGGCGCACAGTTCGTCGTTGGCGTGGCTCAGGATGCGCTCGTCGGTTACGCGACCATCGGCGCGGTGTCGCGCTGCGTAGATTTCCGACGGTTCGCCGACCCACGTCGACACGAACGCCATCCGCGTGCGGTCGGCCGACAACGTGAAGGCACCGACCCGACGGTCGCCGGTGAGCACGGCTTTCTGTTTGTCGTGGCGCACAGCGAAGCGACGGACGACGCCGGTGCCCCGTTCTATGCGCACGGCATAGAGCGCAGCGCTGTCGGGCATCCACGCCACGGCCGGACCTTCGGGGACCCCGAGGCGGGCGAACCCCGAGGCAACCACACGCGGTTCGCCGTTGGTGGCCGCCGCGTCGATGACCATCAAGTTGGCGCTGCGGGCCCAGAACTCGTCGCCGTGCTCGCCGCCGATGAACGCGATCGAATGGCCATCGGGCGACCATGCCGGGAACGCCGCAGCGCCGCGCGCCCGGGTGAGCCGCCGGGCCTTGCCCCCGCCTCCGGCCGGCACCGCCCACAGGTCCGAACGCAGCAGATCGTCGTGACGGCGCCGGCGCCTGTCCGACACGAACGCAATCTGCGTGCCGTCCGGTGACCACGCCGGCGCGTCGTCGTCCCAATCGCCGTTGGTGAGCTGGATCGCGTCGCCCCCATCGACGTCGACCACGAACACGTGCTGGCGACGGTCGTCGAACGCGCCGACACCGTCCAGCCGCCATTTCAGGTTGGTGATGACGCGCGGCTTGCGCTTCTCGGCCGGCGACGCATCGTCGGCCACGCCGGCGGGCCCGACGGGTGCGACGTAGGCGATTCGGGCGCCGTCCGGGGAGAACGCCGGCTGGGAGACGCCGTGCTCGGCGGTGGTCAGCGC
>JACDEA010000038.1 GCA_013816725.1 Actinomycetota bacterium | reverse complement strand
GACGCGCTCGGGCCCGAGCGCGTGCACGGCGTCGCGCTGCCGTCGCGGTTCACCAGCGGCGACTCCAACGACCACGCCGCGCAACTCGCCGCCGCGCTGGAGATCGACTACCGCACCATCGCCATCGAACCGGCGCACTCGGCCGTTCTCGAGATGCTGGCGCCGTCGTTCGCCGGGATGCCCGAAGACATCACCGAGGAGAACATCCAGGGACGGATCCGCGCCGTGGTGCTCATGGCGCTGGCCAACAAGTTCCGCAGCTGGCTGGTGTTGATCTGCGGCAACAAGAGCGAACTCGCGGTCGGCTACACCACGGTCTATGGCGTCGACATGGCGGGCGGTTTCGCGGTGATCAAGGACGTGTTCAAGACCGACGTCTACGCGTTGGCCCGCGAGCGCAACCGTCGTGCCGGCACCGACCTCATCCCCGAGATCGTCATCACCAAGCCGCCGTCGGCCGAGCTGCGTCCCGACCAGCGAGACGACGACAACCTTCCGCCCTACGACATCCTCGACCCGATGCTCGAGGCGTACGTCGAGCGCGACCTCACCGCCACCGAGCTTGTCGAAGCCGGTTTCGACCCCGAGGTCGTCGGCCGCATCGTGCGAATGGTCGACGTGGCCGAGTGGAAGCGTCGGCAGGCGCCGCCCGGCGTCCGGGTGAGCCGCAAGGCCTTCGGCAAGGACCGCCGGGTCCCCATCACGAATCGCTACCGGGGCTGACCCGGCTGTCGCACCTGCGCGCCCACGGTGCGGTCCTTCTCGCCGGCGCGCTCTTCGGCTCGACGTTCGTAGTGATGAAGAACGCGGTGGCCGACGTCGAGCCCATCCCGTTCATCGCCGTGCGGTTCCTGATCGGCGCCCTCGCGCTCGCACCGCTCGCGTTACGCGCCGGGCGACCGAGGGGGATGGTGCGGAGCGGTGTCGCCTGCGGCGCCGCACTTCTGGTCGGCTACGTGTTCCAGACCGTCGGGTTGCAATACACGACGTCGTCGGTGTCGGCATTCGTCACCTACCTGCTCGTCGTGCTGGTGCCGGTGATCGCCGCGGTGACGGTGCGTCGGGTGCCAACGCGGCCGACGCTGGCCGGCGTGGCGCTGGCCACTGCGGGACTGTTCCTCCTCACCGGCCGGGGCGCGGGAATCGGCAAGGGTGAGGTGCTGACGCTTGGGTGCGCCGTCGCTTTCGCCGTCCACATCGTATTGCTCAGTGAGTTGTCCGGACGCTTCCCCACGGTCGCTTTCACCGCGGTGCAGTTGTCGTTCGTGGGCGGGATCGCGTTGGTCGTCGGGACCTTCACCGGGGGCTACCGGTTCCCCGCCTCGGCGTGGGTGGCCGCGCTGTACACCGGCGTGGTCGTTTCCGCCGTCGCCTTCTCGCTCCAGGTGTGGGGCCAGCGCGTCATCGGCCCGACGCGCACGTCGCTGCTGTTGATGGTCGAGCCCGTGGCCGCTGCATTCTTCGGCTACGCGGCGGGCGACCGCCTCGGCCCGCTCGGTGTCATCGGCGCCGCCGTCATACTGGCGGGAATCGCCGTCGCCGAGATCCCGGCACTTAAAATTGACCGGTCGGCTCCGGCTCCGCCTCCGGCCTCCCTCTAGTTGACCGGTCGGTCAATTCGCTAACATCGTCGCGGCACCGTCTAGCCGCCGTCGACCCAGGGGAGATCGCACTACATGGCCGATTCGAAGAAGCCGCGTCCGGCCTTCGCCCCGTGGGACCGGCGCGAGCTGCCGGGGATGTTCGACGTCGAGGAAACGGCGCGTCGCGTCGGCCACTACAAGTGGGTCGAGATGCGCCTCTTCGAAGCGCTGGGCGGTTGGGTGGCAACCGTCCCCGAGCTGGACGTGAAGCTCCGCCTCGGTACGCACTGCTACAAGCACGCGTGGCACGCCGACCTCTGGAACAAGCGGCTGCCCGAGCTGCGCGAGATGAACACCGAGCGGCTCACCGTCCCGCCCAACGACGAGTTCGTCACGTTCATGGATGCGATCACCGAGCCGGAAGGCCCCGACCAAACGCTCGAGAAGTTGGTCGGCGTGTACCGAGTGCTGATCCCGCACAAGATCGCCGCCTACACATACCACCTGAACAACACGTCCACCATCACCGACGCGCCCACCATGCGCTCGCTGCGCTTCGTCCTCAATGACGAGTTCGAGGACTGGCGCGACGGAGAGATGCTGATCCAGTCGCTGATCACCGACGAAGCCGACGTACAGCGCGCCGCCACCCATCAGGCCCGATGCGAGGGACTCATCGTCAAGGCCGGTGGCATCGCGGGGCCGGGGTCGATCGGGTCCACCGACGTCGCCGTGCCCGAGGAGGTCACCGCATGAAGAAGATCCTGCCCCCCGAAGAACTCGCGCGCGATTCGCGGTTCGTGCGCTTGTCGATGGAGGACCGGTTCAGCGATCGGCGCTCGCCCGGCGGCGGTGGCAGCACGTCGGGACGAACCGGGCCCACCAAGCTCACGCCGGACGCACCGCAGGCGCCCGACCGGGCCCGCGCTCTGATGCACGGCATCTTCGTCGGCGAGATCCAAGCGCTCGAGGGCGCCGGTCGCACCTGTTGGGACTTCGAGGTCGGGCCGCACTTCGACGAAGTGCCGTTCGCCCTCAAGCTCGACATGGCCCGGCAATGCTGGGACGAGGCCCGCCACTGCGAGATCTCCATCAAGCTCAGCGAGTGGATGGGCACCGAGCTCGGCGAGTTCGCCGAGTCCACCTTCCTCTACGAGGCGGCGTGCAATCCCGATCCGGTCCTGCGCCTCACCGGCGTCAACCGCGCACTCGAGGGTCTGGCCATCGACGTGTTCAACACGATGCGCGAGTTCGGGCAGAGCGCCGGCGACCCGGTGCTGGAGTTCTGCGAGGACTGGATGCTGGCCGACGAGGTCACCCACGTGAAGATGGGTAGCGACTGGCTACGGCGCATCACCGAGAAGGACCCCGACCGGCGCGAGCGGGCGCTCGAGTTCCAGCGCGTCGTCGACAAATTGTTCTCCCTCGGCGGTTTCCGCGGCGAGGACGACGACAGCCCGATCCGCCTGGCCCGCAAGTTCCGCGAGATGGCGGGCTTCACGCACGAGGAGGTCGACGAGATCTCCGACCTGTCGAAGCAGGCCCGCGCCGAGGGCGAGGCTCGTCTGGCGCAGGCCAACGCGTCCTAGTGGCCAAAGTTGTCGTAACGCCCGAGACGTTCGCGTTCGTGAGCTTCGACGCCAATCACATCGTCGAGTTGACCGGCAAGATCGCCGACAAGGTCGGGCTGCCGGCCGACACCGAGATCCGCATCGAGATCGACGAGACGACGCCGCTCGGTCGCACAAAGCTGCTGAGCCTCGATCCGATCACGCTCGCGGTCGAGGGCGGCAGTTTCGAAGACGCAAAGCGACCCCGACAGCTCAGCGACACGAGCGTGATCGACGTCGTCGGGCGGCTCCTCTTCCGGGCCAAGGACCGTCTCGATGCCGGGTTCGCCGCAGCGCCGGACGACGATGCGCTGACGCTGCAACAGCACACGGCGTGGGACACCTACGCCGTCGGGCGCTGCGACCGGGCCGGGTGGGCGCCGCAGAAGAAGCGGCGCCTCTATCACTTCCGCAACCGCCACGGCTTCACCGACGTGGCCGACGCCGCCTTCGATCGCCTCTGGAACGCCGACGGCCTCACGTGGGCCGATCTAGAGGCGGCGTGCGCCGAAACCGAAGCCGCCCGCGTCCCCGCCGGGTGATGCGGTGATCGCCGAGCGGCCGGCGTTCCAAGCTTCCTCGCAGGACACCGTGGTCGTGATCCACGACTTCGGCGACTACGACTTCGCCATCGTCACGTCCCGCCTGCGCGTCGGCGGCGGGCCCGGCGTGACCGAGATCGTCGAGAAGCTGCGGGTGGTGCCCGATGAAAAGGGCGTTTATCGGCTCCAGCTCAATGTCCCGGAGCCCGAGGTCAAGGGCGTGTGGCTGGTCACCGCTCTGTTGCCGCCGGGCGCTCGATACGCCGGCGAGGAGGACGTCGAGCACCGGTCGCGCCTCGACGCGGGCCGCAATGTCTTGAGCTGGACCGGCGAGCAGGACCCCGTCCTCGACGTGCTCTGGAGTTACCTCAGGCCGTGACCGCGGCTGCCGCGGCCAGCGCCAGCGCGACCGCCTGATCGTCATCGACCGCAGCGCCCCGGGCGATAGCCGTTTCGAACGGGCCGTCACCCAGCGCGGCTCGCAGCGCAACGGGCGAGACCGGGCGGTCGTCGTCGACGACCGGCGGCACTCCTATGCGTTCACGCATCGCGCCGACGGCGCCGACAAGCTCGGCGGCCAGTTCGACATTCGCGCCACCGGCGACCACCGCAGCGATGTGGTCGACGGCCAGCGCGGCACCTTCGCGACTGTGTAAGCCGTGGAGCGATTCCAGCGCCGCGGTGAACCGTTGCAGCGCAGCGCCGGGGTAACCCTCGACCCGGTCCATCTCACCGAGGCTCAGTTGCAGCGCCGCCTCTCCGAGTACGTGCCCCATCCCGCGCCACAGCGCAGCGCTCTCCTCGAGCATGGCCCGCGCCGCGGCCCCGGCGTCCCTTTGGCGGGCCAGTTCGCCGAGCCGGTACAGCCCGTTGGCCAGGTTCGGTCGGTCCCCGAGCGCACGAAAGACGTCGATGCTCTCCTGCAGCTGTACTTCGGCAACGTCGTGCTCACCCCGGTGCGCGTGGATGTCGGCCAGGCGCGTCAGCAGCTTGGCGATCTCGTTCTGGTTGCCCTGCCGCTGCGCCAGGGCCAGGGCCTCGCTGTAGTGCGTCTCGGCCGTAGCTGCGTCGCCGCTGCCGGCGGCGATCATGCCGGCGTTGAGCAGAACATCGCCCAGGAAGGCGTCGTCGTCGAGCGTGCGGGCGATGTCGAGTGCCTGGCCTTGCAGCGCCCTGGCCCCTTGGAGGTCGCCGGTGGCGTGAGCGATGATCCCGAGGTTCCCGAGCGCGCCGGCCTCACTGCGCGTGCTGCCCATCGACCGGGCGATACCGAGCGCGGCCTCGAAGTGCACGCGCGCTTCGTCCACGTCGCCTCGCATGTGGGCAACGCCGCCGAGGTCGGTGAGCGCCTTGTTGACGATGGTGTCGTTGTCGGTGTCCTCGGCCAGCGCAAGTGCTTCGCTCAGCCGCGCCGCGGCGACGGCGAAGTCGCCCTGCGCAGCGGCAAATCGACCGGCGCGGTGCAGCGCGGCGGCCCGGGCCGCCGGGTCCAACGCATCGCCCAACGACAGAACCTCGTCGAGCAGCCGTCGCCCCTCGCTCCAGTAGCCGCGCACTTCCCACGTCTCGCTCAGGCCGTTGACGAGGTGGAGGGCGTCGTCGGGGCGCCGCGCCGTAGCCCAACCCAGCGCGGCGAGGAGATTGGCGTGTTCGCGATCGATCGCGTCCAGGTCGCCGACGGCAACGGTGGCCAGCGCCCAGTCGAGGTGGCGATCGCGCACCTGACCTGACCGGCCCGACGCCGCCAGGCGGTCGGCCGCGTAGACGCGGATCGACTCCAACATCGTGTAGCGGTCGCCGGCACGGGCGAGGAGCGACTTGGCGACGAGTCGCCCGAGAACGTCGACGGCGCCGCGGCCCGCCACCGCCTCGCCGGCGCCGAGTGTGAAGTCGCCCGGGAAAACGCTGATCGCGCCGAACCCGTCGCGTTCCGCGCCGTCGAGCAGCTCATAGCTCCAGTCGATTGCCGCGCTCAACGAGCGCTGCCGTGGTTCGGCCGTGCGGCTTCCCGCCGTCAACAGCTCGAAGCGTTCGTCCAGCCGACTGGCAATGTCACCGATCGACATGCGGTCGCTCAGCGCGGCGGCCAGCTCGATCGCGAGAGGCAGCCCGTCGAGCCGGCGACAGATCTGGGTGAGGGACGTGCGGTCGACGGCGGTCACGTCGAGACGTGGGTTGACCTGCTCGGCCCGATCGACGAACAGGGTGATCGCTTCAGAGGCTTCGAACGAAGCGTCGTCTGGCACGGACAGGCCCGTTACCGGCCAGACCCGTTCGCCAGCCATGCCGAGCGACTGGCGCGACGTCGCCAGTACGCGCGACGCGGCACTGGCGCGCAGCAGCTGGTCGGCAGTGGCGGCCGCCGCGTCTATCAAGTGCTCACAGTTGTCGAGGACGAACAGCGCCGTCCGGTCTTCGATGTATTTGGCGACGGTCTCGGAGAGCGGCCGGGCCGGTTCCTCGCGTAGGCCGAGCGCCGCGGCGACCGCAAGCGACACCTGGCCTGCGTTCGTCAGTCTCGACAACTCCACGAGCCAGACACCATCGGGGAATGTCTCGACCGACCGACGCGCCGCCTCGAGAGCGAGGCGGGTCTTGCCGGACCCGCCTGGGCCTATCAACGTGACGAGGCGCGACCCGGCGAGGGTCTCGCGCAGCTCGCCCAGTTCCGCCCGACGGCCGACGAAGCGGGTGAGCGGCGACGGGAGGTTGTGCTGGCGCGTGTCCAGTGAAGCCAACGGGGGGAAGTCGCTGGGCAGCGCGGGGTGGCAGAGCTGGAACACGCGCTCGGGTTCGGCCAAGTCGCGTAGGCGGTGCACGCCGAGATCCAGAAAGGAAGCGCCGGTCGGAAGTCGGTCGCGCGCCAGCTGTTGGGTGACGTAGGAGAGCACGACTTGGCCGCCGTGCGCCGCGCTGCGCAACCTCGCGCAACGGTTGACCGTCGGGCCGAAGTAGTCACCGTCCCGGGCCTGCGCCTCACCGGTGTGCAGGGCAATGCGCACGCGGAACAGGGCGCCGGCCAGCGACTGCTGCGCGTCGAGCGCAGCGCCGACCGCGCCGGCGGCCTCGTCGAACACCGAGAACGTGGCGTCACCCTCGCCACGCGACTTGATCATTTGCCCGCCGTGGCCGGCCACGACTTCGTCGACCAACGCATCGTGGGCGGCCAGAGCGGTGGCCATGTCGGCGGGACGCTCTTCCCACAGCCGGGTTGAGCCCTCGACATCGGTGAGCAGGAACGTCACCATGCTGCGGGGAAGGCTACGTTCCTTGCTTCGTGCGCATAGGTGAGATCGACGTCACGCCGTTTTCCGACGGCTTCTTCAGCATGCCGCCCGCCTACTTCGGCGAGAGCGCCGATTGGGAGCCGCACAAGGCGCTGCTGAATGACAGCGGCAACCTGATCGTGCCGATCGGCTGTTTCATAGTGCGCACTGGCGGCCAGACCGTTCTTGTCGACGCCGGTCTGGGCGACCTCGACCTGGGCGAGATGGGCAAGGGGGGCGCGCTACCGGCCGAGCTGGCCGCCGCCGGCGTCACCCCTGACGAGATCGACGTCGTCGTCTGCACCCACCTCCACCTCGACCATTCCGGCTGGCTGGTGAAGGACGGCGCACCGTTCTTTCCCAACGCAACGGTGCGGTTCGGTGCGGCCGACTGGGACCAGTTCGTGGTCGACCAGCACGGCGGCCCGCAGACCGCGGTCGACATCAAGCTGCTCGCCGACCTCGGTCGGGTCGAGACGATCGACGGCGACGATGTGTCGATCGCGCCGGGGATCACGGCCCGGGCGGCGCCGGGCCACACCCACGGCCACAACGTGCTCGTGCTGTCGTCGGGGGAGGAGCGGGCCATGCTGCTTGGTGACGCGGTCACCTGTCCCGTGCAGCTCGAGGAGCCCGACTGGAGCGCGATGTCCGACATCGACGCCGCGCTGGCGCGGCGGACGCGCGAGGCGCTGTGGCGCGAGCTCGAGGGCACGGATACCACGGCGGTGGCCGCCCATTTTCCGGGACTCGAATTCGGCCGGGTGCTGCCCGGCAAGGGCAAGCGCTACTTCAGCGTCTAATTAAGCCAGGTCGTGGGCCGACAGGCCCTCGTACAAGTCGATGGTGGGCGGGCGACTCAGCAGGCCGTTGCACGCCCGGGCCATCTCGACCATCTCGCTCGAGTCGAAGTGGGTCTGCTGGGCCGCCGGGCTGTCCCATTTCTGGATGATGAGAAACCGGTTCGCGGTTGTGACCGCGCCGCAGAGGTCGATGTTCCGGCAGCCGGGGTGGCCTCGGGACACCACCACGTATTTCGAGAGGATCCCGACCAGCGCCGCCGGGTCGGACGCGTCGAATGTCATGGTGACGATCGTCAGCTCGACCTCGGGCGGGTCGTCGCCGGCAGGCATGGCAGGAAGGTAGCCCGGGTACGGCGAAATTGTGTGAGACACAGCGAGCGAGTCGGCGACACAAACCGCCCAAATGGCCCACCTTGACAATCCCCGTATGGTTGGGAGGCACCGATGTGGCGCCGTGACCGGCGGGGAATGCCCGCAAGCTCGCCAACGTTTCCAAAAGGCCTGGCTTTAGGGCCGACGTACGCACGACAGAAGGGTTTTTGAGTGCCGAAGGAGCGAGTCGAGCGGGACGAGGAAGACCTCGTCCGCCTCTACCTCACCGACATCGGGCAGTACCCGCTGCTCACCAAGGACGACGAGGTCCGCCTGGCCCAGGCCATCGAGGCCGGGATGGCGGGACGCGGCGAGTTGGACGCCGGCGGCCGGGCTCTGCCGGCGGCCCGCAAGCGCGAGCTGCGGCGCATCGTCCACGCCGGCGAGCACGCCCAGCAGACCTTCGTGCAGTCGAACCTGCGGCTGGTCGTTTCGATTGCCAAGAAGTACCAAGCGTCGGGTCTCCCGCTACTGGACCTGATCCAGGAGGGCAACCTGGGCCTCATGCACGCGGTCGAGAAGTTCGACTGGCGCAAGGGCTTCAAGTTCTCGACGTATGCCACGTGGTGGATCCGCCAGGCCATCACCCGCGGCATCGCCAACACCGGCCGCACCATCCGTCTCCCCGTGCACGCGGGCGACACGCTGGCCCGGCTCCAGAAGGCGCGGGCCCGACTCGAGCTCGAGTACGGCCGCCCGGCCACGCTGTCGGAGCTGTCGGCCGCGGTCGAGATGCCCGAGGACAAGGTCACCGAGGCGCTGCGCTTCGCGGCCGAGCCGTTGTCACTGTCCGAGCCTCTGCGCGAGGACGGCGACGCGGAACTGGGTGACGTCGTCGAGGACCGCTCGGCCGAGTCGCCCTTCGAGGTCGCCGCCACCGCGCTGCTGCCCGAGGAGATCTCCCGTTTGCTCGGTCCGCTCGACGAGCGCGAGCGCGAGATCCTCCGCTTGCGCTTCGGCCTCGACCGCGGCGAGCCCCGCACCCTCGAAGAGGTGGGCGAGCACTTCAACCTCACCCGCGAGCGCATTCGCCAGATAGAAGCCCGCGCCATGTCCAAGCTGCGCCACCCCAGCTCCGACACCGGCGCCCGCGACCTCCTCACCGTCTAACCCACTCCCCCCTTAGACGAACCGACAGTCGGAACGAGCGGTTCTCCGCGCGCTCTGGCTGTCACTACGGGGAGGTCCCGTGAAATCCGACGTCCTGTCGCGGGCGCGTCTGCTGGCGCGCTCGCAGTACCACGTAGTTGCGCGGCGACAGTTGCGCCACATCAACCGTCGTCAGATCCAGTCGATGGTCGCGTCACGCGAGTGGGAGTGGGCGACCGATCGTGTCCTCCGACTCGTCGGTGGCCGGCGATCGTTCGAGCAACTGTGCATGATCGCGGTCCTCCACACCGACGGTGTCCTATGCGGCGAGTCGACGCTCGCGCTATGCCGGGTGCCTGGTTTCGCGCGGCGTGGACCGATCCGCGTCGCGATTCGCCGCGGACAGGCCAGCCGCCGTATCGCCGGTGTCCGCATCTCCGAAGTGCGCTCGTTGCCCGATCATCATCTGATGCGGATCAACGGCGTCGCGTCGGTCACGCCCACCCGCGCCATTTACGACCTGGCGGCGCGGCACAACTGGGACAAGGTGCGTCGCACCCTCAAGAACACGTGGCGACGGAGGTGGACGTCGGGCGGCTTGCTTCACCAGATGGGTCCAGAGTGGCTCGGCCGCGGGCGCCCCGGCACCGTCGCCATGCGGGAGCTGCTCGCGGTTACCGACAACGACTATCGCATGCCCGACACCAATCTCGAGGATCGGCTTGCCTCGTTGCTCGAGAAGGTCGGTCCGCGACCGAAGCGACAAGTGAATCTCGGCAACGACTCAAGATGGATCGGTCGCGTCGATTTGAAGGATCCGGAGCTACCGCTCATCGCCGAAGCGGATAGCGAGACGTTCCACTTCGCCCCCATCGACGGCGACGACGACGCCGCGCGCGACAAGGCGTTCGGTGAAGCCGGTTTGACCGTTGTCCGTTTCACCGAACACGAGATCTGGCACGAACCAGCGGTCTGTATCGCCCGGTGGCGCCAAGCTCGATCGAACTGTCAGTCAGAACGAGCGTAAAACCGCGCGCTCTGGCTGTCAGTTCGGGAAGACGACGACGGAGCGGAGTACTTCGCCGCGGTGCATCTTGTCGAAGGCGGACTCGACGTCGTCGAGGGCGACGGTTTCGCTCACGAAGCCGTCGAGGTCGAGCTTGCCGGACAGGTACAGGTCGACGAGGAGAGGAAAGTCGCGGGACGGGAGGCAGTCGCCGTACCAGCTCGACTTGAGCGCGCCGCCCCGCCCGAACAGCTCGATCATGGGCAGCTCGACCGTCATCGCCGGGTTCGGGACGCCGACCTGCACGAGGGTCCCGGCCAGGTCGCGAGCGAAGAACGCCTGCCGGTATGTCTCGGGCGAACCGACGGCCTCTATAACCACGTCGGCGCCGTTGCCGTCGGTGAGCGACCGGATGGCGTCAACAGCGTCGACTTCGCGCGAGTTGACGACATGGGTCGCGCCGAACCGGCGGGCCCACTCGAGTTTCCGCGCGTCGACGTCGACGGCGATCACGCGCCGCGCACCGCAATAGGCGGCGCCGGCGATCGCCGCGTCCCCCACGCCGCCGCAGCCGATGACGGCGACGGTGTCCCCGGGCCGCACTCCGCCGGTGTTCACCGCGGCCCCGAAC
>JACDEA010000440.1 GCA_013816725.1 Actinomycetota bacterium | reverse complement strand
GATTAATCCGTCACCCGGACGGAGAGATCCGCGCGGAACGGCCCTGGCGGCCTAGAAGTTGCTGATGACCTGGGTGAAGACGTTGGCGATGGTCTGGGGGTCGCTGGCGTCGTAGGCGGCGGCGTTGGTGGCCTCGGCCATGCGCTTGAGGACGCCCAGCGATGCGCCCTTGCCGTAGGCGATCGTGAAGAGCCGCACCGGCGTGCTCGACAGCCCCTCGCTCCCGGCCCGCAGGGCGGCGACCAGCGCGTCGAGGTCGTTGTTGCGGGGATCGTCGTTCTGCCCGTCGGTCAGGAGGACGACGGCATTGATGCGGGACGGGTCGAAGCTGGCCTTGACCTCCTCGTAGGACGCCTTGGCCGTCGTGTACAGCGGCGTTCCTTCCCGTGGAACGAGCCCGCGGATGCTGCGTTCGAGGCTCTCGCGCTGTGCGCCGATCGGGCCGATCGGCACCAGGTCGAGGTAGTCGCGCGGGTCCTTGTTGGCCGCGTTGGTCGTGAAGATGCGCAGCCCGACGAGGTCGTCGCCTTTGAACTGCGCCAGGGCGTCGATGGCCGCCTGTTTGGCCAACTCGAGCTTGGTGTCGCCGTTGCCGGCGTCGTCGCCCATCGAGCCGGACACGTCCATCACCAGCAGCACCCGCGCGCCCTTCCGCAGCTGGGCCCACTGATCGATGATCTTGACCAGCACCGGGGCCGACGGCGCGCCCAGCGTGGTTTGCGGCTGGGCCGGGTCGAGGCCGTTGTCGGCGTTGATCGGTGATCCCAGCGCGACGGCAGGGTTGCCGGGCCGGAAGCCTGTGCGCAGGACCTGGCGTTGGTTGTCGGGTTCGCGCACGAAGTCGGCGAAACGCTGCGCGCCACTGCGCGCCGCGGCATTCACCCATGGCGCGTCGAGCACGAAGAAGGGGTTGTCCGAGAAGAACGTGCCTTCCTTCGGGTAGATGGCGACGAGCGGAATCTTCGGCCGCCGCGGCACCTCGCCTTCCTGGGTGATGCCGTCGGGGTTGCCGCGGTTGTAGTCGATGACCGACTTCTCCTCGACGGCGACGGCGGAGACGTAGGTGAGCGACGTGCCGCGTGCGTCGTTGCGGAACCAGTTGTTGAGGAACGTCAAGGTGGTGTCGCCGTAGTGGACGACGGTCGACTCGACGCTCTTGCTGAACGCCTGTACGTCGGGCTTGTCGAGGTCCTCCAGCGTGAGGTCGCGAACCTTCCCGGTCGCCGCGTAGTACTGCGCGGTCGTCGCCGCCAGCGCGCTGGTCGAGAAGTTGAGGTTGGTCTTGCCCAGCCGGAACGGTCCCCACTCGGGGTGGCCCTTGCTCGCCCAACCGTTGGGATCCTGGGCCAGCTTGAGCAGGTCGCTATAGCCGATCGCGGTGGCCGGCCACCCCAGGGCCTGCGCCATGGGCCGGGGCATGGCGATCACCAGCGGCGTCTGCATGAACGACTGCGCGTTGGCCGGCACCAGGGCCGATGCGCTCGCCGCCGCCCGGCGCTGGTTGACCACGCCGCCCCACAGGCTCGACGACGGCGACCAGATCACCGGCTGGGCCCCGTCGGCCGCGGTGTCACGCCATCCGTTGACGAGCGCGGTGGCCGCCGCGCCCGACGACTTCTTGGACACGTGGACCGACGCGCAACCGCCGCGCTTGGCCGCGTCGGATCCGTTGAACTCGGCCGCCAACTTGGTGAGGAGTTCGACCTTCTCGGGCGACGACGCCAGCTCTACGGTCGCGCATTTGCCGTCGTTGCCACGGCCGGTCAGGCTGCCGTTGTTGCACGCGGCGGCGACGACGAACACCGCGGCCACCGAAATCACGAACCTTCTCATCGAACCGAGTCCCTCCATAGTGTGCGCAAGCCAACCAGTGTTTTCGCTGTCGCCAACGGGAGCGCTCCCGGCGTGGGCCGGCGACGGTCCCACCCTGCGGGAGCCAGTGCCTCGCGAAGCCCGCCCGGCGCGGCGCGACCGGGGCTGACCAGCACGGCGGTCGCCTCGATCACCGGCGGGAGATACACGACTTCCATCTCGGCCCGCCGAGCCGACGTGCGCAACACCGAGTCGACGTTTGCTTCGAGGCCGATGTACACGTCGGCAACGGCCGGCCCCGCAGCCAACACGGTGGCCAACGGCGGGGTGGGGTGAGGGATGGCCCGGGCCAGGCCGGTGAGCCAGCGTTGGAAGTCGTCGTTCTGGGCCGGGTCCTCGACCCCGGTCGCCAGCTCAGGCTTGAACCCGAACGTGACCGCCGCCAATCCAGCCAAGCCGTCGCTCTCGGTAACGGGGTCGGCCAGAGCGACCTTGACCAGCCCCCACGCGTCGGGCCCGCGGTTGGCCTTCCACGTGCCCCGCCCCGCCGCGTCACCCAGGCAACGCCAGGTGAGCGGTCCCCCGCAGGCTTGGCGCAACACGGCGAGGCGCTCGCGC
>JACDEA010000439.1 GCA_013816725.1 Actinomycetota bacterium | reverse complement strand
GGTCCAAGCCATCCGCGCCGTCACCGTCGAGCGCGGCGTCGACCCGCGCCAACTCGCGCTGGTGGCGTTCGGCGGCGCCGGACCGTTGCACGCCTGCGCGGTGGCCGACGCCCTCGGCATGAAGGCGGTGATCGTCCCGCCGCGGGCCGGCGTCCTGTCGGCCGCCGGGATCCTCGACGCGCCCTACCAGACCGACGCGGTGCGCACCTGGCCGACGCCGGCCGACACCGAGGGCGTCGACGCCGCGCTGGCGGCGCTGGCCGAGGCCACCGGCGGCACCGACGTGGTCACGGCCGTCGACTGCCGTTACGCCGGGCAGAGTCATGAACTGACGGTCCCCACCGTCGCCGATTTCGGCGAGGAACACCGGCGTCGTAATGGGTATGCGCGGCCCGACGCCCCGATCGAAGTCGTGGCGTTGCGGGCCACGGGGCGCACGCCGTCGCCCGTGGACGCATTACCGCCCGCTGGGTCGCGCTCGGCCGCCGTCGGCCCGGCGGTGCTGAGCGAACCGGACTGCACGGTGTGGGTCGCCCCCGGCTGGCGAGCCGACGTGGACGGGAGCGGGTCGTGGATCCTGCGTCGCTCCAAGTCCTGATCGCCCGCCTCACCGGCGTGGCCGAGGAGATGGGTGCCGTTCTGCGCCGCGCCGCGTACAGCCCGAACATCAAGGAACGGGCCGACTGCAGCGCGGCGCTGTTCACGCCCGAAGGCGACCTCCTCGTGCAGGCCGAACACATCCCGGTGCACCTCGGATCGATGCCGGCGTCGGTGCGCGCCGCCATCGACGCGTTCGGGCGCACCGGCGTGGCGCCGGGTCAGCAGGTGATCCTCAACGACCCGTTCGCCGGCGGCACCCACCTCAACGACGTGACCCTCGTGGCGCCGTGCTGGGTAGACGGCCGCCTCGTCGGGTGGGCGGCGAACCGGGCCCACCACGCCGACGTTGGAGGGATCGCGCCGGGATCAATGCCGCCCGACGCGCTCGAAATCGACGAGGAGGGCGTCCGCATCCCGCCGCTGCTGCTCGACGACGACAGCGTGGCCATGCTGGTCGGCGCTTCCCGCACGCCCGACGAACGCCGTGGCGACCTCGACGCGCAGGTCGGCGCCAACGCCATCGGCGTGGAACGGCTCGCCGCGTTCGCCGGCGCGTCACTCGTCGCCGTCACCGACTACGGCGAACGTCGGATGCGCGCCGCGCTGGCTGCTGCACCGGACGGCGCGTGGTCGTTCAGCGACGTGATCGATTCCGTCGGGCCCCGACCCGACCAGCAGCATCCGGTGGACGTGGCGTGCACCGTGACGATCGACGGCGAGACCATCACCTTCGACTTCACGGGCAGCGGCGCGCAGCGACCGGGAAACGTGAACGCGGTCGAGGCGGTCACAGTGAGCGCGGTTGCCTTTGCGGCACGGTCGGTGCTCGATCCGACCCTCCCCGCCAACGGCGGTGCGTTCCGGCCGGTGACCGTCGTGGCGCCGCACGGCTCGATCGTCGCCGCCCAGCCGCCCGCCGCGGTGGGCGCCGGCAACGTCGAGGTCAGCCAGCGCGTCGCTGATGTGTGCCTCGGTGCGCTGGCCCAGGCCTTCCCCGACCGGGTCGGCGCCGCCGGCCAGGGCACGATGAACAACACGCTGATCGGCGGCGAGGCGTGGGTGTACTACGAGACCGTCGCCGGCGGGCAGGGCGGCCGGCCGTGGGCACCGGGCATGAGCGGGGTGCACACGGCGATGACCAACACCAAGAACACGCCGATCGAAGCGTTCGAGCGGGCCTACCCGATGCGCGTGCGGCGGTACCGGTTGCGGCGGGCGAGCGGGGGCGAGGGCCGCCATCCTGGAGGCGACGGAATCGAACGCGACATCGAGATGCTCGAGGACTGCACCGTGTCGCTGATTACCGAGAGACGCATCTCCCAACCGTGGGGACTTGCCGGCGGTGAGCCGGGCGCGCCCGGCGCGAACTGGCTCGTCCCCGGGAGTGTGGAGTCCCGCGCTGAACCGCTCCTCGACAAGTGCACGGTCGCGGTGCGCGCCGGCGACGTCCTCCGCATGCTCACGCCCGGCGGCGGCGGCTGGGGGCCGCGGGCTGATTGAGTCGTCGACATGTCACGAAGTGGGGTGTGGACCCCGCTTCGTGACATGTCGACCGCGCGGGCGGCCTCTTGGCTGGCGGTCTCGTAGTGTGCCGGCGTGAGTCAGACAGTGTTCACGTCGAGTCCGTTCGTCGCCGCCATCGAGGCGATCACCGAGTCCGACGACGAAATCCGCCGGTTCCTGGAGGACGCCGAGGTGCCCCCGCTACTCCCCGCGCTGGCCTACGCGACCGGTGACACGTCGCTGCTGCGCGACGACCTGCGGCCCAACCCGCTGATGCTGGCGCTGCCGCAGGGCGGCCTCGACGCCGACCAGCAGGCGGCCGCTCGCCAA
>JACDEA010000037.1:3992-10964 GCA_013816725.1 Actinomycetota bacterium | reverse complement strand
GACCGCGTCGACGCCGGCGGCCTGCGATTCGGCGACGACGTCGACCATCCGTTGGAGCGTGTCCGACGCCGGCGGGCCCACGCACAGCGTGCGGGTCATGTCCGAGCAGTAGCCGTCGACGATGGCGCCGAAGTCCAAGACGATGAGTTCGCCCGGTCCGATGCGGCGATCGGACGGTCGGGCGTGGGGCTTGGCGCCGTTGGGCCCTGACGCCACGATCGACTCGAAGGAGTTGCCAGCGGCGCCGAGCCGGCGGATCTCGAAGTCCAGCTCGACGGCGAAGTCCTCCTCGGTGATGCCCTCGACCAGGCGGTGGCGCACCGCCGCCAGCGCGGCGTCGGCGATGCGGGCCGCCTCGGCGATGCGGGCCACTTCGCCGTCGTCCTTCACGCGGCGCAGTTCCTCGACGAGGTTCTCGGTGGCGACCATCTCGGCGTCCGGCAGCCATTCGGTGGCGAACGTCCGCTGGCGCGCCCACGTGACGTTGGTGGCCTCGAGCCCGACGCGGACAACGCCCTGGAGAGCCAGGCTCACCGCATCGCGCTGGCCACTGAGGCCGCCGACCTCGATGCGGGCGTCGACCCCGGCCGCCTTGATCTGCTCGGCCGCCTGGAAGGTGTAGCGCCCGTCGGTGACCAGCACGGCGTCGTCGGGCAGGACCGCCAGCAACGCAGCCGACCCGGTGAACCCGGTGAGGTAGCGCACGTTGACCAGGTTGGTCAGAAGGACGGCATCGCAGCCGGCGTCGGCCAGACGCTGGCGCAGACGATCCAGACGTGCGGCGACGTCCATCATGGGCAGGGCGACCATTACTCCAGCATCCTCGCTACCGCGGCGATCGCCAAGTCGTATCCCAGCCCGCCGAACCCGCAGATGCTGCCGTCGGCCACCGGGGTGATTACCGACGTATGGCGCCACGTCTCGCGCGCGTACGGGTTCGAGAGGTGGACCTCGACGACCTTGCCCTCGAACGCGGCCAGCGCGTCGTGCAGCGACCAGCCGTAATGAGTGAGTGCCGCGGCGTTGATGACGATGGCGTCGTACCGGCCGCGGGCGCCGTGCACCGCGGCAACCAGGTCGCCTTCGTGGTTCGACTGCATGTGGTCGAGGTCGAGCCCGTGCTGCTCGGCTGCGGCCCGGGCCGTGGCCACGTGATCATCGAGCGTCGCGTCGCCGTAGATCAGCGGCTCCCGCTCGCCGAGCAGGTTGAGGTTGGGTCCCGAGAGAAGCAGGACGCTCTTGGCCATCGGTGCTCAGTCTCGCAGCCGGGCCAGCGTGGCTTCGGCCACGGCGGGGTCGACGCCGGCGACAAGCTCGACGCCACTGGGCCCGTCGAGCACGAACGTGAGGCCGTCAACCGCCTTCTTGTCGCGGGCCATCAGTGCGAGCAGCTCGGCGTCCTCGGCGGCGTTAGGGAGCGCCACGGGCAGGTCGTACCCGGCGACGACCGAGCGGTGGTACGCCACGCGCGAGTCGTCGATACGACCCAATGCCGCGGCTAGCTCGGCCGCGAACACCAGGCCGATGGCAACGGCCTCGCCGTGGCGCAGGTCGTAGCGACCGGCTGTCTCCAGCGCGTGGGCCAGTGTGTGTCCGTAGTTGAGCGTGGCTCGCAATCCCGCGGTCTCGCGTTCGTCGGCGGCGACCACCGCAGCCTTGATGGCGACGGCCCGGGCAATGCGGCCTTCGAGGTCGAGCGCATCGAGTGTCTGGTCGACGAGGAAGTGGTATTTCGCCAGCTCGCCCAGGCCGCTGCGGTACTCGCGGCCGGGCAGCGTTGCCAATGTGTCGGTGTCGCACAACACTGCGGCCGGCTGCCAGAACGCGCCCACGAGGTTCTTGCCCTCCGGAAGGTTGACCCCGGTTTTGCCACCGATGGCCGCGTCGACCTGAGCAAGCAGGGTCGTGGCGACATGGATCACCGGCACGCCACGGTGGTACACCGCGGCCGCGAACCCGGCGGTGTCGCACACGACACCGCCGCCTACGCCGACGACGACGTCGCTCCGCGTCAAGCCCCACCTTGCGAACTCCCGACACAGCTGCTCGACGGTGGCCAGCGACTTGGCGCTCTCGCCCGGTCCGATGACGAAACGGCGGTGTTCGACGCCGGGGTCGACGTCCACCGGCACCGCCTCCTGGGTCACGACGGCGGCGCGCTTGGCCGCCGCCGGTACGAACGACGACAACGCTTCGCGTGCGCCGGCGCCGACGACGACGTCATACGGGGTGGCCAGCGCCACGCGCACGCTGATCACGCCAGCGCCTCGACCACGCGGTCGACGACGGCGTCGGGACCGATTGTGTCGACATCGATGACGACGTCGGCCACCTGCACGTACAGCGGCAGGCGTTGCGCGTAGAGGCGACGCAGGTTGCCGGCCACGTCGCCGGCGATAAGGGGACGCCCGTCGCCGCTGCCCACGCGTCGGGCCAGCACCGAGGGGTCGGCCCGCAACCAGACCACCGTGCCCGCGGCTTTGAGCCGGCGGCGGTTGTCGGCGTCGAGGACGGCGCCCCCGGCCACACTGACGACGACGGGTTCGTCTGAGGTGACCGCCTGGGCCAGGGCCTTCTTCTCCTCGGCCCGGAACGCGTTCTCACCGTCGCTTTCGAGTATCTCGGGGACGGTGCGCCCGGTGTTGCGCTCCACCTGCTCGTCGCTGTCGAGGTGGGGCCAGCCCAACCGACGAGCCAATGCGCGTCCCACGGTCGTCTTGCCCGATCCCATCATGCCGATGAGCAAAACGCGCTCAGCCAAGCGACGTCGGGGCGGCGGTGTGCAGTGACTGCAAGTAGCCGTCGCGGTTGCGGACAAACTCGGCGATGGAGTCGCCCCCGAACTTGCGCGTGGCCTCGTCGGCCAGCACCAGCGCAGTCATGGTCTCGGCGACCACACCCATCGCGGGGACCGCGGTGACGTCGGTGCGTTCCTTGAACGACAGCGTTTCTTCCTTGGTGTTCACGTCCACCGTCTTGAGCACGGGGCGGTTCAGCGTGGCCAGCGGCTTCATGGCGACGCGGGCGACCAGCAACGCGCCAGTGGTGATGCCGCCCTCGGTGCCTCCGGCCCGGTCGGATTCGCGCCGGTACTCCCCGGCCTCGGCATCCCAGTTGATCGGGTCGTGGGCGTCGGACCCGCGGCGTCCCGCGACGTCGAACCCCTCGCCCACTTCGACGCCCTTGACGGCCTGGATGCTCATGAGCGCCTGCGCCAGCCGCCCGTCGATCTTGCGATCCCAGTGCACATGGCTACCGAGGCCGACCGGGACGCCGTAGGCCAGGACCTCGACGACGCCGCCCAGCGAGTCGCCAGCCTTGGCCGCCGCTTCCACCTCGGCGATCATCGCCTTCTCGGCGTCGCGGTCGAAGACGCGAACGGGCGAGTCGTCGACCGCGGCGAGATCGGCGGGCGCCGGACGGTGATCGGACTTGGACACCACCGGGCCGAGTTGCACCACGTGGCTGATCACGGTGACGCCGATCTGAGCCAGCAACGCCTTGGCGCACGTTCCCGCGGCGACCCGGGCGGCCGTCTCGCGGGCCGAGGCCCGCTCGAGCACGTCGCGCGCGTCGGTGAAGCCATGCTTCTGCATGCCGGCCAGATCGGCGTGGCCCGGCCGCGGCTGGGTCAGCGCCTTCTCGGTGCGACCGGGCGCCGGATCCATTTCCTGCTCCCATTTCGGCCACTCGGTGTTGGCGATCTCGATGGCCACCGGCGAACCGAGGGTGCGGCCGTGACGCACGCCGCCGAGGATCGTCACCTCATCCTGCTCGAACCGCATACGCGGCCCCCGGCCGAAACCGAGACGGCGACGGGCCAGTTCGGCCTGGATCTCCTCCACGGTGATCGCCAGCCCCGACGGCAAGCCCTCGACGATCGCCACGAGCCCACGCCCGTGCGACTCTCCGGCGGTCAGGAAGCGCAGCACCGGACAATCGTAGTTGGGGGCTCCGTTGGTCCCCGGGGTTTACGTGCCGCGGTACCAGCGCAGGAGGGCGTCACCGAACAGCACCGCGGCCATCGCACCGACGGCGAGGAACGGCCCGAACGGCACCGGATCCTTGGCCGTGCGGCGGCGCGTGACGATCAGCACCAGCCCCACGCCGGCGGCGGCGACGAACCCGAGGAACAGGCCGAGAAACACGTGTCCGTACCCCAGCCACCCGGTGAACGCGCCGATCACTGCGGCCAGGCGGACGTCGCCGAACGCCATCCCCCTGGGGTTGACGAGATGGAGGACGAGCATCGCCGCCCACGCGCCCAGGCCACCCACGACGCTCCGCCGCAGCGCGTCCCAATCCCCGCTGGCGCCAGCCGCGGCGGTGAGCAGGACGGTCGCCGCCGCCAGGGTCGGGTAGACGATCCGGTTCGGTATCAGGAACAGCCGGAGGTCGGTCACCGTCACGACCAACAGCGCACCGGCGAACACGAGGAACGCGGGGACGGCCCAGTCGGCTCCGAAACGGGCGCCGATGGCGGCGAAGAGCACGACGGCGGCCGCGGTGATCGGCGCCATGCCCGGCGAGCGCAGCCCGTGACCCGTGAGCGGCTTGCGCTCGGGGACACGATCGGCGAGGAGGGCGAGGAAAGGGCCGGCGGCCAGCCCGACGACGGCTGACGCGGTGGCGACGAGTGCCGTCACCGGCGCTCGTGGGCCAGCGCCGCGATCGCGGCGGCCGACATCGTGTCCAGCGGCGCTTCGGAACCGGTCCACAGGCGAAAGGCGCGCGCGGCCTGATGTATCAGCATCCCCAACCCGTTGACCGCGGTCACTCCGCGCGCCCGGGCCTCGGCCAGCAACGGCGTGATCGGCGGGTGGTAGATCAGATCGACGAGAAGCTGGCCCGGCTTCAAGAGGTCGGGGTCCACCGGCAACCCGGCCAGGTGGTTCATGCCGAGTGGCGTGGCGTTGACCACGGCGTCGACGTCGCTCACGTCCTGCTCGGTCCCCACCCGGCCCAATCCGCCGGCCAGCGCCGCCGCCGCCGTCGCCCGCTCGAGGCTGCGGTTGATCACGATCACCTCGGACGCGCCGGCTTCGGCGACGGCGCGGACCACGGCGCGGGCCGCGCCGCCAGCCCCGACGACAGCGAACGTCCTGCCGGTCGGGTCGAAGCCCTCGTCGCCCCGCAACGCATCCAGGAAACCGGCGCCGTCGGTGCTCTCGCCGACCAGTTCGGACCCTTGGCGGTACACCACGTTGACCGCACCGAGCGCCGCCGCGGTCGGTGAAAGTCGGTCGAGCGCAGGGACGACGGCCGCCTTGTGCGGCATGGTTACGGCCAGCCCGTCCAGGCCCAGCACGCGCGCGCTATCGACCGCAGCCGCCCCCTCCCCGGTGACGACCTCGAAGGCCAAGAAGGCCCAGTCGAGATCGAGCTCGCGAAACGCGGCGTTGTAGAGGATGGGCGAGAGGCTGTGGCGAATTGGATCGCCGATCACCGCGGCCAACCTGGTCGCGCCGGTGGGCCAGACGGCGCCGGCCACTACGGGTTGACGCCCCGACGCTTCGCGTCGGCCACGTTGCGGTTGTGCTCTTCGCCGGTGACTGCGAACTTGTGTGTTCCGTCGCTCTGGTACTTCACGTAGAAGAGCCAAGGTCCCTTCTGGGGCGCCACCGCGGCTCGGAGCGCGGCGCGCCCCACCGCCGAGATGGGCGACGGCGGCAGGCCCTTGTGCTTGTACGTGTTGTACGGCGAGTCGATCTCGAGATCCTTGAAAAGCACCTGACCGCTCTCCCGACGGCTGCCTTTCGCGTAGATCACCGTGGCGTCGATCTGCAGCGGCATCTCGCGGGCCAGGCGGTTGTAGACCACCTGGGCGATCTTGGGGCGATCGGCTTCGACCTTGCCCTCGGTCTCGACCAGCGAGGCGATGACCGTGGCCTGGTACGGCGACACGCCGGTGCGCGATGGAGCGTCGTCGAGTCCGACCTCGCGGGCCACCTTCTCGAACTCGGTGACCATGCGCCGCAAGATGACCGCCTCGTCGTCCTTCTGGTCGATGAAGTACGTGTCGGGGAACAGCAGGCCCTCGAGGTTCGTCGATCCCTGTGGCTCGTACGCCGAGCGCACCGTTCCCCCACCCGCGAGCTGAAGGAAGGTGGCCGCCGATCGTCCCGGAAGCTTGCCGACTCGCTCGGCGATCTCTTTGAGCGTGAGTCCCTCCGGAATCGTCAACCGCACGAACGTCGTACCGGGGCCCTTCTTCATTACGCCCAACGCGTTGCCGTAGGAACCGTTACGGCGGAACGTGTAGTCGCCGGCCTTGAACTGTTCGGTGCCTTTGAACTTGGCGTAGAACCGGAAGAACCGCGCGCTGCGGATGACGTGGCGCTTGTCGAGCGTCGCCGCGATCTGCTGCGAGGTTGCCCCCTCCGGGATCGTCAGGTTCACCTCGCCGCCCGCTGAGCTGGCCGACACCTCGCGCCCCACCCACACGCCCCCGGCGGCGGCGAGGAGCACGAAGAACCCCATGACGACGAGCAGCAGTTTGAGAAGCGGCCTCAACTGGCTTGCCGCTCCAGCCACCCTTGGAGGATCACCGCGGCGGCGATCTTGTCGACGACGCGCCGGCGGGCACCGCCCCGCACGCGGCCGGCGAGGAGGATGCGGTCGGCCGCCACCGTGGTGAGTCGCTCGTCGAAGGTCTCCACCGGCACGGCCAGCACGGTAGCCAGCGCCTCGGACTCCGCCATCGCGGCCCGGGCCGCCGGCCCCATTCCGCCACCCATGGAGATGGGGAGGCCGACGACGACGCGCTCGGCCTCCAACTCGACGACCAGCGCGGCGATGGCTTGATGGTCGGCCGCCGGGTCGCCGGCCCGCTCGAGAACCGAGTGCGGCGACGCGATCGTGCCGCTGGGGTCGCTGAGGGCGACGCCGATACGGCGGCTTCCCAGGTCGAGGGCCAGCACTCTCAAGAGGACAGACCGAGGAGGTTGCGCACGCGGTCGAGGCCGGTGTCGA